>JAKAIQ010000234.1 GCA_021825035.1 Deltaproteobacteria bacterium
CCGATCTGGAAAGAACCCCGTCTTTAAGGTTCGCCCTTATTTTTTCGGCGTCTATCTTAACCGGAAGCTCTATCGTCCTCGCGTAGGACCTGCGGTTCCTTTCGGAATAAATGACGTTTTCTCCAGCAGCCGCCGCTTCGTTTTTTATTTCACCCCTGAGCACCAGGGAGTCTTCATGCAATGATATGTCGACGTCCTCCTTTTTCACTCCCGGCATGTCGGCTTTTACGACGACCTCGTCGCTCCTGTCGATGATGTCGATCAGGGGCCGCGCCGCAGATTTTTCGGGACGGCCGGTCTGGACGGCAGACAGTACCCTTGAAGATGGGACGAGTTCCTGCCAGATCCTGTCCATCTCCCTTCTCATGCTTTCCAGCTCGGTCAATGGATGCCACTTTTCAAAAGTCATATGTCAAATCTCCTTTCTTTGCGGTATCGTTACAGGTTCTACAAGAATATAGGTACGGGCGGAAACTGTGTCAAGGAGGCGTCAAAGAAGGTTGGAGGGGAAATAAAAATAAAGGCATTGCTTAAAGCAATGCCTTTATTTTTATTCATTAGCCGGGAGTAACCGGTTATTACTTCGCGGGAGCCGCTTCCTTCTTCTCTTCCTTCTCTTTCTTCTCTTCCTTCTTAAGCTTCTTCCGCTCCTTCACTAACTTCTTCTTTGTATGCCTGATCTTCTTCTTTTCCTTCTTGATCTCCTTCTTTTCCTTCTTTACCTCTTTTTCAGCTTTTTCCTGCGCTGCCGGGGCGGCGGCCTCTTCCGCATGAGCCAGTGTCATTCCGCCAAAGGTCAAGGCAACGAACAGCGATGCAGCGGTTATAAATGCTCTTTTCATCTGATTAAAAACCTCCTTATAAAGTTTTGTTATTTTAAAATGCAATAAGAATGCCAATTCGCAAAGTCTTTAAAAATCAAAAAGATAATCCGATGTGAGCTGTACACTTCCATTTATTTTAACCCTTTTGGTGTTTTGATTGTATCTTTTGGTATACCCTTGACTGAACGCCTGTCATCGCCGCACGAGCTCGGCCCTTTCCCTTCCGAAAAGAAGAAGGAGCACTGTACCGGCCACAAGCAAGGACGAGCCGATTATGATCAGGGTTATTCCCGGGTCTCTATTTATGTTAAGCACCGCGAACCTGGAGAGCACGTAATCGTCAAGCCTGAAGGTCTTGCCGGCTATTTCTGTTTCCTTCCCGGGTCTGGAGATGTCAAGATAATAAATGCGGCCGCCGGAGACGATTTCCATATGCGGGTTGGCGAATTCCTCCGAGCGGCTGTAAGGGCGTCCGTTACTATCGAGGGCAAAGTCCGGATATATCCGGCCAAACCTGAATTCGCTGCCGTCGGAGGTCTTGAACGGAGCCTTGAAGCCGGCGGTTATCTTCTCTCCGTTAATATCGAGTACGAGCCCCGATGGCGCCTCGCCCTGGTCGGCATAGTAAAAGGCTATCCCCCTGTATATGAGAGGCGCGTTTATCCGGATGTCCCTTGTCAGCACGCGTAATCCGCCCTTCAAGAGCGTGATCTTTACCTTGAGCGAGTCGATATCGCCATCGGGTGTTGCCTTCATGTCGATATCGTCGAGGCGCGCGAAAAGCCCCGGTTCGTTCGGCACATTCTGGGGCTGCCCAATGAAGAGGACATTCCCCGGGCTCCTGAATCCCCAAAGGCTGCCGCTCAGGTGCCCGAGCAGGGCTACGAGGAATCCTATGTGGACAATGTGCGGGTAGAAAGATCGCCATGGCCTGTTGAGTTTTATTATGGAGTAGACCCTGTCGGCGGTACAGATAAACGTATTCACTGCGAAAAGCGCGCTAAGGGCTATGAGTATGTATATCCAGAGCGTAAGTCCCGGATAACGGAGTCCATACTCGCCAAGCCATGGAAAGAGCACCGCCTGGTCCATGGACGCGTAAAACCCGGGGACCTTCATCGCCAAGAGCGAACCCCAGGCCGCATCCAGGCAGATCAGGACGGCCAGGACAACGGCAAGCGATACGGAAGAAAAAAATCGCCAGACTTTTTTCATCATAATCCTTTTTAACATACCCGCCAGCAACGCGAAAAGTCAAGAGTTTTGGATTTAAAGCTTACAGCGGCCTTTAAAGGGCTTTTGTCGTCACCTCCGACCGCGGCCTCATATCAGTTGACTATTTCCTCTCCCCTGTGATAATTTGAAATACTATGAAAAAGCCTAATTATTTCCCTTCCTTAGAAGCTTTCAGGGAGCTTGCGGTCTCTTACAATATAGTTCCGGTCTACCGGGACATACTGGCGGACATGGATACGCCGGTGTCAGCCTTTGCGAAGATAGACGACGGAGGATACGCATTCCTTCTCGAAAGCGTCGAGGGGGGCGAAAAATGGGGCCGTTACAGCTTTCTGGGCGTGGCCCCAAGCCTTATCGTAAGGAGCAAGGGAGGCTCGGTCGAAATTATAGAAAACGGCTCTGAAAGGTCCGTCCACGGAAATCCCATGGACGTTCTCAAGGACCTCATGTCGGGTTTAAAAGCCGCGCCGGTAGAGGGCCTTCCGAGGTTTTACGGAGGGGCCATAGGCTATGCCGGTTACGACACCGTAAGGCATATCGAAAAGCTCCCCGATACCGCGCAAAGGGACCTCGACCTCCATGATTTTTTCTTCATCCTGACCGATACGCTCCTCGTATTCGACAACGTCGAGCACCGGGTGAAGGTAATTTCGAACGCCCGTATCGACGGAAGCTCGGAGCCGGAGAAGATATATGAAAGGGCCGTGGAAAAGATAGACTCTCTCGTGAGGAGCCTGAGGGCAAATCCTGCGCCGCGCGGCGATGCCCCAGGGTTAAAAATGCCGGAGATTGTCTCAAACTTCAGGAGGGAAGATTTTCTTTCCGCGGTCGAGCGCACAAAAAAATACATTAAAGACGGAGACATAATCCAGGCCGTCATTTCGCAAAGGTTCGAGACGTCCCTTGACGCCGCGCCTTTCGACGTATACAGGGCCCTCAGGGTAGTAAACCCGTCGCCTTACATGTTTTTCCTGAGGCTCGGCGGCCTTACCCTCGCAGGCTCTTCGCCCGAGATCCTCGTCAGGGTCGAGGGGGACGATGTCAACGTAAAACCCATAGCCGGAACGAGAAGAAGGGGCCGCGACGAGGAGGAGGACGCAGGGCTGGAAAAAGAGCTCCTGTCCGATCCGAAGGAGCTGGCCGAGCACATAATGCTCGTGGACCTCGGGCGAAACGACCTTGGACGGGTCTGCGAGCCGGGCACCGTCACCGTGGACAGCCTCATGGCCGTGGAAAGATACTCACACGTCATGCATATCGTCTCCAACATAACCGGCATCCTCCGCAAGGGGCACGGCCCGTTTGAGGCGCTCCGCTCCTGTTTCC
>JAKAIQ010000235.1 GCA_021825035.1 Deltaproteobacteria bacterium
TTGGGCCGGATCGGGATGCGTTCATCGCGGCGCTGATAAACCCGCCCAAACCGACAAGGAAGATGCGCGAGGCCGCCAGGCGCTTTAAAAAAGAGTCGGGCCGGTAGGTGTCGCCCTTGATACGGGACGAATACGCAATCGGACCTCTTGAGAAAAAACATGATCGCAGCATATTTTCGTGCGGGAGCGACGCGCTTGACGGGTATCTGCGTGAGCGGGCGAGCCAGGACGCAAAGAAACGCGTCGCAACGATCTTTGTTCTGACCGAGGCATCTGAAAATACCGTTATAGGTTATTATACGCTTGCTGCGGGCAATGTCGACCTCGGCGAATGGCCGCCGGCGCTGAAGAAAAAATTGCCTCTGTATCCAGTGGTTCCGGTAACGTTACTGGGACGTCTTGCTCTGGATAAAAAATATCACGGCAAGAAGCTCGGGGAGCATATCTTGATGGACGCGTTATTACGGTGCTCGACGGTTGCCAGGGAAATCGCCTCTGTGGCCGTTATCGTTGATGCGATTGACGAAAAAGCGTTAAAATTTTATGAGCATTACGGCTTCCGCATGTTTCCAAAGCAATCCAATAGGCTATTCTTGCATATGCAGACCATCAATGAAATGTTCGAGCCCTGAAACGAACGACGCCTCGGATACCGTCACAGACTCGTCGGGTGTGGTTGAAGGTAAAAATATATAAATAAATCAATTTGTTCCAAGCTCAAGGCATGGGTTCGATTCCCACCGCCTCCACCAAATTAAAAAAGGGGATAGCAATTATCCCCTTTTTTAATTTCTATGGTGTGGAATCGAACGGCAGTCGCGCGCCGAGCGGATGCGAGGAAGAGGACGAGCGGGAGCGAGGCCGGAAGCGGGACAGACCGGAGCCGGAGCGACAAGACGGGAGTCGCGGAGCGAAGGCCGATTCCCGCCTCCGCCGGTAACGTCATTCATGACCATCGCCTCCGTGCCGGTGAATGCAATGACGAATGTTCCGAGAAATTCCGCAATTTATCTTTTGAGCATCTCTATCGTCCTCCTCGTAAAACCTAACTCTCAAGCTCTTCGACCCTGAACCTGAAGCCGATCCCCCTTACGGTCTCTATGCATCCGCGGCGCGCGCCGAGCTTCATCCGGAGCCTTCTTACGTGGGCGTCTATGGTTCGGAGCGTCGCATGGCTTTCGCCGCCGCAGGCCTTCTTTATGAGGTATTCCCTTCCGAGAAGCCTTCCGCCGGAGTTCGCAAGCTCGCTCAAGAGCCTGAATTCCGTGGATGTGAGTTTTAGCGGTTTTCCGTCCAGGGTCGCCGCGAACCTGTCAAAGTCCATGGCGAGAATCCCTGCTTTTGTGAGGCTCTCTCCAGCCTCGCGCCCCTTCCTTCCCAGGAGCACGTTGATCCTCAAAAGTAGCTCCCTGGGGCTGAAGGGCTTTACAATGTAATCGTCCGCCCCGAGCTCCAACCCAACGACCCTGTCGAGTTCCTCTCCCCTGGCCGTAAGCATCACAACAGGGATCTTTTCGGTAATAGGGTCTCTCTTCAGGGCCTTGAGAACCTCGGTTCCTTCCATATTCGGGAGCATCCAGTCAAGGATGATGAGGCCGGGGAGTTCCCTTTTTGCCATGTCTACGGCTTCAGGCCCGTCCTCGGCGGACACGACGTCATGCCCCGCCTTGCCGAGATTGTGCTCAAGGAGCCTGAGGATATCCTTTTCGTCGTCAACAATCAGTATCTTTTGCTTCATGCGGCTTCGCGCATCCTTCTTCTTGCCCTGTTCTCCGGCAATGATCAGGAAATGCCGTGCGGCGGCGGCGTTTTTGCCGACCCTCTCTTTCAGGATCGGGAACCGGCGGATGTCCCTGCGTCCCTTTTATGGTTCCGATTCTACATCCGCCATGTTGCCGGGTCATGCCGGTTCTGTTACGGCCCCGTTAAATTCAACCTCTTTTCCGGCCCATGAAGCCGCAAGTCTAAGAAACTTAACGCGCCTGCAATAATCCCGTCACACAAACAGGATATAAATAACCATATGAATAACGCGGATAATCTCCGATATGAAAAGCCCCGCCTCAGCATAATGCTCATAGCAAATCCTACGGCAGGAAAGGCCGGAGAGAAAAAAATCTGCCAGGTAGCGGATTACCTGCGCGACGAGGGGGCGAGCGTGGACGTGTGCATAACCCGTAAAAGGGGAGACGCGCTGGAAGCCGCCACGAAGGCCGCCAGGGGCTCGCAGGCCAAAAAAACGGATTGCATTGCCGCGGCCGGAGGCGACGGCACCATAAACGAGGTCGTAAACGGCATAGCCGGCTCCAGTGTCCCCATGGGCGTCATACCGCTCGGCACGGTGAACCTCTTCGCCCTCGAAACCGGCATCCCCATGGACGCGCTGAAGGCGTGCGACGTAATCCTCAGGGGTGAAGTAAAAGAGGTGCGGGTCGGCATGGTAAACGGAAGGCGCTTCATGCTCATGGCAGGCGTCGGCTTCGACGCCGACGTTGTTTACAGGCTTCACCTCGGCCTTAAAAGGAAGCTCGGAAGGCTCTCTTACGTGCTTACGGGCCTCGGCAGGCTTGCCGGATACTCGTATAACCGCCTCTCCATCGAGCTTGACGGCGAGGCCATGGAGGGCTACAGCGTAATCATAGGAAACATGAAGTACTATGGCGGCAGGCTTTCGATAACCCCGCTCGCGGACTTCGAAAAGGAGAAGCTCGATGTGTGCGTCTTCAAGGGCAGGGGCGCATTCAACATGCTCAGGTACGCATGGGGAGTCTTCAACAAAAGGCATCTCCTTTACGACGACGTCGAATACAGGACGGTTATGACGCTCAAAGTCTCATCCAATAAAAAAACATATATCCAGATCGACGGCGACACCTTCGGGACTCTCCCGGCCGAGTTCAAGAAGGCCAGGGAGACGGTCCGGGTGATACTTCCGGCGGTTTCCGGAAATTAATATGGAGCCGATATGTCGGAGCTCATAGAAAAGATATACAGGTACGACTCCATCATAAGCTACAGGCTGGGCGACCTCAGGTCTTATAACGGGCTTACGACGCTCATGATATTCGCCAGCCGCCTCGGCGACGGCCCGGTCTGGACGATATCAAGCCTCATTCTCTTCGTATTGGGCGGGCCTACCGGCAGGCATGCGGCAATGCTCGTGGCGGCGTCCACCATGCTCTGCGTCGGCATATTCAAGGCGCTAAAGAAGGCAACCTCCCGCAAGAGGCCCTTTGAAACGTATCCGGACCTCCTCATCGAATACTCGCTGCCTCCGCCGGACGCCTTCTCTTTCCCCTCCGGCCATTCGATGAACGCATTCGCCATCGCCGTCATAATGGGCTATTACTTCCCTTTCATGATGCTCCCGCTTCTTAGATCGGAA
>JAKAIQ010000236.1 GCA_021825035.1 Deltaproteobacteria bacterium
GGGGGCGCGGTTGGAGGTAAAGAGCGCGCTGGAAAAGGGGAGCGAGTTTACGGTCGTCTTCCCGACGGGCCTCCGGGCCGCGGCAACGGAAGTATAACCCTGCCGTGATAATCTTGCGGCGATCGGTGCGAAGGGAATAAAGTGCGGCAGCCGGGCCGTCCGGAGATGGCGGCGGACAGGCAATAAGACAGGAAAACCGTCCGGACTGAAAGGCCCCGGCGGTTTTTTTTGTTGATGAAAAAGACGGCAGGATAGAGAGGGCGCTTATCTGCTGAGGATCGCCCCCGCCCTTACGGCGGCCTCCCTGTATCCGTCCCTGAGCGTCCGGGCGATAAGCAAAGGACAACGGTAATGCTCGGCGGTCGTGCAGTATACGCTCCTCTCAAAGAGGCTCGGCGACATGTTCGTCGCCGACGCCGCGCACACGATATCCTTTTTTTCCCTTTTCATATATGAACATTTCGTCTTCATGCCAGTGCCTCCATTTTATGATTTTCATTCGTGATGAAAGGTTATATCGCCATACCAGGCGTCCGCCTTTGAGCCCGTGTTGTCGGTATCGGTCATTATCGCGATATAGATGATCCTGGGCGGCTCGGCCCTGAAAAGCCTTTTATAATCCTCGTAGACGTTCCTCGCTTCCGGCATCCATGCCCCGGCGTTCTCAGGGCCGCTCTCGACCGCCACCATCATCGCCTTATCGGTATCCGGGTTAGGGAAGGCTTCGTTTTTTGGCGCCCTGTTCGCCCATACGTACTCGATCGTCTCGCCGGGGAGTTCCTTGCCATATACGGCCTTTACCATCCGGCGCTTTAGCTTCTCCCCGAAAGACATCTTAACCGGCCTCGCTTCAAACGAGACATAGAGCCGGGCCGCGTAGTCGTCCCCTTCCTTCGTCCGTTCGTCCCCTTTTCTTATGATGTTGCTTACCTTCCAGCGCCACATCAATATGGGGAACGCCTTGGGGTCTAACGAGACCTCCCTGTATATGGCGGAGGCGGAATTCCGGCTTGATGCCTTGATGACCCGTCTCCCATCCTCGTTTTCAACGGTATAGACCGTCCGCCTCGGGCAGAAGTCGAACCATGCGGCCTGCCATCCCCGGGGAATGCCATTCGGGCCTGCTCCGGCGGAAAGATTATCGATACTGAGCGTATCCGGGGCGGCCTGGGCCGTGCCCGAAAGGACTGAGATAAAAACCGCAAGGAAGAAAGCGAGCGCGAACCTGTTTGGTCTCATACCAGGCCCCTCAGGCTCTGCGGCACGCGATGGATGTAATCGAACTTGCCTTCGTCGATTCGTTTCCTGAAGCTCTTGAAGCTCTTAAGCCTTATGAAGGCGCGCCGCCTCATCATCGATAAATCGATCCTCTTCCCTCCATCCGGGCAATAATCGAGCGCCGGGGAATCGAACGGCCTTTTAACCGCATTCGCCGAAAGACCGATTGAAAGCCCTATGTGGCTGTCGGCTTTTGCGGATATGCCGGAGTCCGTTCTGAAGGCGAGATCATCGAGCCTGCTCCTTACCTTTAAGCGGAAGGCATTTTCGAGCAGCGCGCTGTGCCGTTTAAACTCCTTCGTCCCTAACCCGGCGTTCGTTACGAAGAATTCGTTGAGGGAGCCGCCAAGGCCGAGGAGCCTGCTGACCTCGTCGTGGCCCCAGGGGTGGCCGATGTAGCCTTCGACCCGCGCTTCGGCGATGATATGGGCCATCCCGCCCATGCGCTCCCGCGTGAAGGCGTAGCCCGGGATGAAAAAGTTGTGGCATATGACATCCGAAGAGAGGTGCGAGATATAGCCAAGCGAGAAGGCGGCCTCTTCCTCCTTTTGCGATGCCCTGAGGAGCCTGTGGGCCGCAGTCCAGCCGTGGACTAAAGGCGCGGTTGGCTTCAAGAACCAGTCCCGTACGGCGAAGACGTCCGGCATGATGTTTCCGAGGGCGAACGCCGCGTAGTTCCTGACGAGCATGGCCGGGAGGTCGCCGGAGCCGTTAAGGAGCATGGAATCGACAACGCCCCGCGCTATGTAAAGATGCGCCCCGGTGCCCCAGGCGCGCGCGTCGGAAGGTATAAAAAAAAGAATGGCCGCCGTGAGCAGCGCGATTATCATTGCAACCCTCCCCTGAGCGATTTAACGCTTTTTAATACGCCCTCCCTCAGTTCAGCCGGGCTGGTATAAAGCCCGGCAAGGCTATTCTTGACGAGATAGTCTATATTTTCCGTTTCAGGCCCTGGAAGGGGCTTTCCGTATACGATGATGGGCAGCTTCTTCGCCAGGCACTCGGCGATGGTCACGCCGCCCGGCTTCGTGACGCATACGTCCGAGGCGTCCATAAGGTCGTGCATATCGCTTACGTAGCCGAAGACAAAGAGGTTTGGGTGACCGAGTTTAAGATGATCGAGCCTCTCCCTGACTTTTATATTTATGCCGGCTACCACGATTATCTGCACAGGCAGATCAACGAGGCATTGCGCGACCTCGGCAAGGCCGCCGAGGCCGTTTCCTCCTCCGAGAATGAGCACGGTATGGACGCCGGGGTCGAGGCCGTCAACGGCCTTGCAAGCCTCGGCCCTCTCCTTTTTGACGTGGAACTCCTTTCGCACGGGTATGGGCCGGACGGCCACGGCCTCTTCGGGGATGCCCTTTGAGACCAGCTTTGTCTTGAGTTCCTCCGTAGCAACGAAGAACTTGTCGAGCGCGAGCGTGTTCCAGTACCTGTCGTCCATGAAGTCCGTAAGCACCCCGCGGACGGATTTTACGCCGGGGTTCCTCTTTTTAACGACCGAGGACGCCTTGGCGCAAAAGACATGGGTGCTTATGATGATCTCCGCCTGATACCCTTTGAGGTATCTTTCCATCTTTTTAACGTAGTTCCCGAAGATAATGGGGTGGAAGACTTTGAGGTTCGATACCGCTTTGTAAAGGGAGTGATAGACGGATGGGATATATTTCAAAGAGGTGAAGTAGACGGATTCCGATAATCTGTCCCAGACGTTCTTTTCCCAGTTGAGGAAATCGACCACTTTTACCTCCGCCTCCGGGAACTCGCGTAATATCTTTTCCGCGGCTGCCTCGGCGGCCCTGTTGTGTCCTGACCCGAAACCTATCGATGCGACGAGCACCCTCATCCCGCAAAAAATATGAGGCCCCTGGCCACAAGCACGCCGACAAACGCTCCGGCGAAGCAGTCGGTGGGATAATGGAGGGCGAGAAAGACGCGCGAGGCGGCTATGAGGAACGCAAGAGCAAGAAGCGGGAGCATCATGAAAGGGAAGTAATAGCCCATTATGACGGCGATGGCGAATGCGTTCATCGAATGGCCGGAGGGGAAAGAGAAGGCGTCCGGCGGAGGCAGCGAGTATTCGATGAGGAG
>JAKAIQ010000020.1 GCA_021825035.1 Deltaproteobacteria bacterium
AACAGGCTCCGCAGTACGAGTATATAATCATAAACGACGTCCTTGATAACGCCTTTGAGAAGTTGAAGTCCATCATCATATCCGAGCGCTCGAAAAGTAAAATAATGATGCGCTCGGTAAGCAAGATCTTCGGCGGGGTTCTGGATTGAGCGATATCCGCGGAATTCTTTTCCGGCGAGTTCAGGTATTTGGAAGGAGGTATATATATGGCTCGGATAACAGTAGAGGACTGTCTTGACAAAGTGCAAAGCCGTTTCGCGCTGGTGCACATAGCTTCCGAAAGGGCGCGGCAGATTTTGAAAGGCAGCCCGGCATTCGTGAAGACTGAAAACAAGGCCGTTGTCACCGCGCTAAGGGAAATAGCCGCGGGATATGTGACACTGGCGGAAAATCAGACAGAAAAGAGCGAAGACGCCGTGCAGTAACCGTTTTTTCAAGATTATTTTCAAGATTAAATGAGTCTTTCTGAAAAAATGCCGGAAGACAATAAAACGCGAACGCGTCTATGATGCGTTCGCGTTTTATTCCGGTTCATGCTAATACTGCCCTCCGCCCAACGAAGTCCCCTCGCTGAAAGGAATAAACGCTTTCCGGGTCAGATGCGCCCAGATGGAGCCTTTCTTTGCCCAGAGGCTGTCCGGATATTTTTCGTTCAACGTACTGCAAACGTCGGCAAGAGCCGCCATATCGCCATTCTGTTTGAATTTGGACACGCCAAGGAAGTATTCGGCTTCGGGCACGCATTCCGAGTGCGGATAAGTATCGATCAACTGCTCAAGTTCTGCGACGGCCTCGTTCAGCCTGCCGAGGTGAAAATCGCTAAGCGCCGTCGAAAGCATCAGCTGAGGGATGAAATCTTCGGCCGGCAAGTATCCGATCCATCTCTCGAGTTCTTCGCCTTTCTCGTCGGCGAGAACTACGGTCGGCGTCCATTCCACGCAATACTTTTCAGCAATGTCCTTGGATTCGCTTACGTTGATCATGACCGGGGCGGTTTCACGTTCGATTGTCTTGATGACATCGTCATTTGTAAAGCATTCTTCAAAGCTTTTTATCGAACCCAGTTCTTCCGGCTGGTGAAAGAAAAGAAGCATTAATCTCGATCCGCCGGCGATCTCCTTTGCAGCATCCTGTACATTCTTTCTCCAATTTATCTGGCTCATAAAGCACCTCCTTGTTTCATTAAACCTGTTCCTGCATCTATGCCTCCATCTAACTGAATCTATTATATCTTGTTAAGAGAATGGGTCAAAATTCGGCACATTTAATACCCGGACGGGATTTTTTTATTATTCTCAAGCCTCCAAAGAGAAAACTCACCGTAAAAGACGTTTTTTGATAAAAATTTTCATATTTTTAGGGTTGATTTGCCTAAGCGGTGCGGCTTTTCGCGGAGGCATTTCTATTTGCGGCTTGCGCGGGAAGTCGTTTTTACGTGAAGTCCGTTTACGGCACGGGTCGTTTCATCTATAATTGCTTCCATGAAATTCAGGGACCTTCCTCTTCAAGCTAAACATACTTTTTATTACGACGTACGGTCGGCGGTTTTTTTCGGGGTTTTCGGCGGCCTTTTTTTGCCTTTTATATCCATCATCGGTAGAAAGATAGGGGCTACAAGCTTTGAGATAGCCCTTCTTGCGGCAACGCCTTACGTGGCTAACGCTTTTACTCTGCTCTGGACTGAAGACGTTTTCGGCAAGGGAAGGGTTTGGTACGTGGTATGGCCTTGCGCAATCGGAAGGGCCCTCCTTTTGGGCCTGTTCTTCATCAAGAATCCCGGCCTCTATACCGCGCTCATCTTTTTGTACATGCTCATCACGGCTATCCCGTTCCCATCTTACGCATCGATCATGAAGACCAACTACCCTGATTCGGTCAGGGCGAGCCTCATGGGCTATGTGAGGGTGGTAATCGCATTTTTCTGGATAATTGCGGCTTTCATAAGCGGTTTGATCCTCAACAGGGGTACCCTTGATTACAGATATGTTTTTCCTGTGGCCGCGCTTTTCGGGGTTCTATCGGCCTTTCAGTTCGGATCGATCAAGGTGAGGGGCGAGAAAAGGGGCAGGGAGAGTCTGAAGGGGATAATCAACATAATGACTGCACTTAAGGACAGGTCATTTCAGGAGTATCTTCTGATATATTCGCTATTTGAGGTCGGCCTTCTCTTCGCATTGCCCGTAATACCACTGGTGCTTGTTGACGAGGCGCATATTTCCAACTTTGCGGCAGGCGTTTATGGGTCGGCTTTTTCGAGCATGTGGCTTGCCGGTTTTTTCTTCTGGGGGAGATTTCTCGACCGGCATTCGATAAAAGATGCGCTGATGGGCATTTTTTTTGCCGCGAGTCTTGTGCCTGTAATCTATACGTGGAGCCGTAACGTCTATATGCTCGGCGTTGCGCAGGGCATCTCCGGTTTTGTAGCGGCTGCGCTGGAGCTTGCCGGGTATGTGGTCATAACGAGGATTTCCCCATCCAGGGAGGTGCCTCGCTACATGGCGGCGAACGTCGCCGCGAGTGGCGTAAGGGGGGCGATCCTTCCTTTCGCCGGGGCCTGGGTATTTACCGCATTTGGAGCGAGTCCGGTCTTCGTTCTTTCTTTTGTATCCATGTTGATGGCTTTTCTAATGGCCTGGAAATCGATGAAGGACATAGGCTGATGAAAACGGGAGCGACAATTTCAAAAGGCAGGCGGCTTGGAGGCGTCTTTTTGGTTCTACTTCTGGCCGCAGCCGTGTCATCCATCCGGCCATGGAGCTGCTTCGCGGCGCCTGATATATTAAGAGGGGTTGTTACCTACGTTGATGACGGCGATACCCTCTGGATAAGGTCAGGCGTCGGCAAGGAATTCAAGATAAGGCTGTATGGAATCGATGCCCCGGAGGTGCGGCACAGGGAGAAACCCGGCCAGCCTTTCGGCAGAAAGGCTTCAAAGGCGTTGATATCGAAGGTCCGCGGCGAGAATGTGAGCGTCGAGGTCAGGGATACGGACAGATACGGCAGACTTGTCGGGGTTGTGCGCCTTGATGGCAGGGATATAAACCTCGAGATGATAAGGGAAGGATGGGCGTGGGCCTATAGAAACTATCTCAAAAGGCCTTACGCCTCCGAATACATCGATGCGGAGAAAGAAGCGAGGGCGGGCAAGTTGGGGCTGTGGAAGCAGGCTAACCCGCAACCGCCTTGGGAATTCAGGAGATCGCTCAGATGAACATGCGCGATGCAAAAAAAGCGTGCGGCCTTGACAACGGCTTTTTAGAGTATATAATTTGTTGCGGCATCCGGAAAACACCCTCCTGGCCGAAACTCCTCGAAAATCAGCAGGCGGTATCATTACAGATCATTCTGGCAGAACGGTTTTCTTACGACAATTCTCGCCGACTATGAACGCATTCAATCAGGACCTGAGAACGCAGCCTATCCAAAGCCGCCGGGCTTATACTTATTTGGCAGGGGGTACGAAAATGCTTGACGGAAAAAAGCGAGGAAGGATTCTGGTCGTGGACGATGAGGAGACTATAGGCCTTGGAATAAGCGAGATACTGAAAGACGAGGGTTTTGAGGCCGCCTATGTGATAAACGGAGAAGGCGCGATAAGCGCGGTAAAGGACAGGGATTACAACCTCATATTCATGGATATAATTATGCCCGGAATGAACGGGCTTGAGACGTACAGGGAGATTAAAAAGATAAGGCCCGGAGCCAGGGTGGTATTGTTTACCGGATATTTCAGAGACGCCGAGCATGTCATATTGCAGGGCGTCAAGGAGGGGATGATAGATGAATTTATCCGTAAACCTTACTTTGCGGAAGAGATAATAAGGTCCGCCAGGAAGTATGCCTGACCCTATGAAAGTCCTGGAGAGCTTTCTTGATCAAGGCCGCCGAAACTTTCGCCTTCTTTTTCCCGCCCCCACAGGCTCTTTTCGAGTGTCCCAAGAAGCTCCGTAAGGGTTGACCGGTCGATGGCCGATATCAATATGCCTTTGAACCTGCGGGCCAGGTTTTTCGCTATCGCCGGGTCTACGAGATCGCATTTATTGAAGACCAGTATGCGCCGTTTATCCGATAACCCCAACTCGTCAAGGAGTTTTTCCACCGCGGCCATCCTGTCTTCGAAGAGCGCATTGCTTATGTCAACGAGATGGATGAGCATGTCCGCATCCTCCATCTCCTCGAGAGTGGCCTTGAAAGCCTTGATAAGTTCTTCCGGGAGATCCCGTATAAAGCCGACTGTGTCCGTTATCAGGGCGTCCCTTTCCCTTGGGAAGCGGAGCCTTCTGGTAGCCGTATCCAGCGTCGCGAAAAGCTTATCCTCTACAAGCGTCTCGCTTTTTGTCAGCGCGTTAAGGAGGGTTGATTTGCCGGCGTTCGTGTAACCGACTATGGATATGATCGGCACGCCGCTCGACGCCCTTCTTCTTCTCCGTTCGTATCTCCCGCGGCTCAGGCTTTGCAATTCCTTTTCCAGATGCGAGATCCTGTCCTGCACCTTTCTCCTGTCCACCTCGAGTTTCGTCTCGCCGGGCCCCCTGCCGCCTATTCCTCCCATGAGCCTTGAAAGCAACGTCCCTTTTCCGGTCAGCTTGGGAAGCCTGTACTTGAGCTGCGCCAGTTCGACCTGGACCTTGCCGTCACGGGAATGCGCCCTTCGCGCGAATATGTCAAGTATTAGCTGCGTCCTGTCTATTACCTTGAGCTCGGTTATGTTGCCGAGCTCCCTTATCTGGGTCGGCGTAAGCTCCTGGTCGAATATGATAAGGGTGGCCTCCTTCTGAAGGGCGCTTATTATAAGCTCCTTTATCTTCCCGGTTCCCATCAGGTATTTTGGATTTATCTTGACCGGCCTCTGGCAAACGGCGGAGAGCACGACGACGTTGCTTGAGCGGGCGAGTTCCTTAAGCTCTTCAAGCGATTCCATCTGCTCCTCCCTGGACCTCGAGGAAACGCTCACGAGTATCGCCCTTTCCCTGTTGTCACTGACGTCCCTGATTACCGCTCGTCCCATCTCCTTTTCAAGGGAGCTCAAAAAGGCGCTCAACTCGAGGTCGAGTCCGTGAAAGGGGATCGGAGGGGCGATTTCGTATGTTCTTCCTTCCGGGTTGTATGGAAGCAGATGCGCGGTGTGGATGTCGGCGGGAAGGCCTTCCGCGGTAACGCCTATGGCGGCCATGATATCAAGGCGCAGAAGCGCGAGGTCCGTGAGGTCGTCCTGCGACAGGGGTTCGTTCTTGAGATGGGTATGCACGCATCGCACACCCCGTAAATGCCTCCTGCCGATCGGGTAGTCCGGCAGGAGTGGTATTACTATTTCTTTTTCATCGCCGACGATAACCGCTACGATAGCGCCCTTGCGGTTTACTATGACCCCGATCTGCCTCCTCAGCTCCCTCGAAAGTTCAGTGAGGTATCTGCCGAGTTCAGGAGTTATGATGCGCGAGGGCGGCACGCGACGATCATATATGCGCTCTATTCTCCTGATGTGGCTCGATTTAAGCCCCGAAAGATTTCCGTAGATCTGTGCTATAAGAACCTCGCGTTGTCTTTATTGGATTGACCCGCAGAATTATATCACACGAGTGCTTGAAGACAAACGGCAATGATTTGACCGCGCATGTTTTCTGTTTTATTATTATCGCATAATCCAAGATTGCCGGCGCAGTCATATCTCTTGCGATAAAGAACATGGAGGAGGGGTTGTTAATGGCAAAAGAGTACCGGATCCTAATTAACGGCAAATGGAAGACTACCGACAGGGAACTCAGGGTTATGAACCCATATGATGGCAGCGTTGCCGGAGTAACCTGGCTTGGCGGAGAAAAAGACCTGAACGAAGCGGCAGAGGCCGCTTTTAAGGCTTTCGAGGTATTGAGGGGATATCCTTCTTACAGGAGGGCCGAGGTCATTCAGAAGGTAGTTCGGGGCATAGAGGAGAGAAAGGAAGAACTCGCAAGGACAATAACGCTTGAGGCCGGCAAACCCATAAATGATTCGAGAGGAGAGGTAAAAAGGGCGCAGAATACGTTTCAGATAGCGCTTGAGGAAGCAAAGAGGCAGGAGGGGACGGTATTGCCTCTCGACATAATGCCGGGAGCCGAGGGGAGGAGCGGCATCATAAGAAGATTCCCGGTAGGACCGGTGCTTGGCATAACGCCTTTTAATTTCCCCCTGAACCTTGTTGCACACAAAATAGCTCCGGCCATGGCGTGCGGTAATCCCATAATCCTCAAGCCCGCCTCGAAGACCCCGCTTACGGCCATAATTCTCGGAGAGATAATCACCGAGGCCGGATGGCCGGACGGAGGAGTAAACATGGTCCCGTCATCCGGTAAGGACGCCGAGAGGCTCATTTCAGACGACAGGATAAAGAAGATAACATTTACCGGCAGCGCCGTCGTTGGTTGGCGTCTTAAGGCCGCTGCAGGAACAAAAAAGATAACCCTCGAACTCGGTGGAAATGCCGGCGTTATAGTTCATGACGACGCGGATATCGAATACGCGGTCGGAAGATGCACTGCCGGGGCCTTCTCCTATGCCGGCCAAATATGCATTTCGGTGCAGAGGATATACGTTCAGAAGGATATTTTCTATAAGTTCAGGGACGCGTATATTGCCAGTTGCAAGAGCCTGAAGCCGGGAGACCCCCTTGATGAATCAACCACCGTGGGCCCCATGATAGAGGAAGACGCCGCCGTGAGAACCGAATCCTGGGTCAAAGAGGCTCTGAACGGCGGGGCGAAGCTTCTTCTGGGCGGCGGAAGAGAGGGCAATTTTTTTGAACCGACGGTTCTTACGGATACGACCCCGGATATGAAGGTCTGCGGGGAAGAGGTTTTTGCTCCGGTGGTTACTCTTGAGTCTTATGGCGCATTCGATGAAGCCGTCCGCGAGGTCAATCGTGGTCTTTATGGTCTGCAGGCCGGAGTTTTCACGAAAGATATCGGAAGGATTTTTTACGCCTACGAGAAGCTTGACGTGGGCGGGGTTATGGCAAATGATGTCCCTACCTTCCGAGTCGACAATATGCCTTACGGCGGAGTGAAGATGAGCGGTTTTGGCAGGGAAGGGGTAAGATACGCCATAGAGGAGATGACCGAGCTTAAGATCCTGGCCATTTAGCCATGAGCTTGCCTTTAAATGATTTTTTTTGATGCCTTCTTTGGCAGCCGGCTTGATTCCTTTATGCAAGCCGCAGGGATCCTCTTGATTTTTTTGGATATTTCCTGGCGTCGACACCGCTCGATTTTTATGGATTCCAGTCAAAAAAACTCTTTATATTATAAAAAAATCTTGTTTTTTATTTTATTGTGAGTTAGTATACTGTATACAAAGAAACTGGCCGCACGTTTATATTAAAACAAAAAATGGGAAGGGTGGTGATCAAGCTTGGCTCTTAAGATTACCGAAGATTGCGTGGCTTGCGGAGTGTGTCTGCCGGAATGTCCGGTCGGCGCTATTGCCGAGGGAGAAATCTACGTTATAGACCCCAATGTTTGTGTCGAATGCAAGGGGTATCACGATCAGCCGAAGTGCGCCGAAGTATGCCCGGTAGATGCGTGCGTACCCGCCTGAGAAATGCTATCCGTTCCGCCGGGAAGGCCGGATTTTTACAATAGGGTTGCAATACGCGTTAAGCGAACATAGTGCGTTATTTCCGAGGACGCGCCAGTCGGCGTTTCGGGATTTTATTGTGATTCCGGCCCTGACCGCAGGCCGGGCCGGAATCACAATAAATTGTATACGCTGACATTAATATTCCTGCGCTGTTCGGGACACAGAGGGATTTGTCGAGATGAAAGAATTTGCGGTATTCTGGGGTTGCACCATACAGACCCGGTTTCCTTTTATAGAGAAGTCAACACGGATAGTCCTCGACAGCTTTAAGTTGCCTTACAGGGACATAGACGGGTTTACGTGCTGTCCTGAAAAATCCCTTGTCAATAACATAGACCACGGCGCATTCGTATTGACTGCCGCCAGGAATGTCGCTCTGGTCGATGAAAAGAACTATGACCTCGTAAGCCCTTGCACGGGATGCGTATCAAACCTCGCCACCGTGCAGAGCGAGCTCAAGGTGAACTCCAGGGAGAAGGATGAGGTGAATTCGCTTCTGAAAGAAGTGGGGAGGGAGTTCAAGGGAACGGCAAGGCTTCAGCATCTTATTCCATTCTTTCACGACGTAGTGGGCATACACACCATAAAACGGCATATGAAAAAAGATTTCTCCGGGATGAGGATCGCTCTTCATTACGGCTGCCACATGATACGTCCGTCGCATGCGCTCAGAAATGACGATCCGCTCAATCCGCGGAAGTTCGACAACCTTATCCGCGCCATGGGCGCCGAAAGCCTTCAGTACATAACCAAGATGATGTGTTGCGGACAGGGGCTCGACAGGATCGACGAGCATGACATGGCGCTTCATTTTGCGCGCATTAAATTGAAGGAGCTAAAGGCCATGGGGGCGGACGCGATCGTGCTCTGCTGTCCTTCATGTTTCCTGCAATTCGACAACAATCAATTCCTCATGGAGAAGGAGGGGGAGAAGTTCGGCATACCGGTCATTTACTATACCGAACTGCTCGGACTTTCCATGGGCTTCACGCCCGACGAACTCGGGATGTCCTCGCACAGGATTGATGTGGCCCCTTTCATTAAAAAGTGGGAGAAGCTCTCAGCAGGGAAGGCCGGGAATCCATTCGAAGAGGGTTTGAACGAACCCGGTGCGCTGGGTTAGATGTTGCGAGCCGTTCCGGGTCGTGATTTGTATGCCGGGAGCCATCCCTGGGCTGGTCATTAAATAGAGGTCGTTATGCTTGACGCTACTTTGAATTTTAAGCTCCTTGAAGTATGTTCGAGGTGCGGCGCATGCTTCAGCATCTGCCCTTCGTGCCTGAACATCCCCGGCTATGATCCGCGGGCCGTCATAAAGGATATGCTCTCCGGGGATCATGAAAAATGGCTTGGTTCGAAGCATATCTGGGAATGCCTGGAATGCCACCACTGCCTCGAGATATGTTTTCAGCATTATGGGTTTGAGAACGCCATGACGGCCATGAGGACGATGGCGGCGAAAAAAGGCATACATCCGGCTCAGGTCAAGCGCGGATGGGAGATGTTCGTAAAGACCTCCAGGCTCGGCGAGCCCGCCATGCCCGCCAGAAAGAAATTGGGGCTTCCGGAGCCGAAGGCCGGAGGGGTCGATGAGTTCAAGAAGCTCTATGAGCTCCTGAAGAAGAAGCGGGAGGAGGAGCGCGCCGCGGATAAGGCTGCAGGCGAATGATATTTTAATTTCTATCGGGAAGGTGAGATTCCGTGAATCATAATTATCAGAAAGACATCTCCGGCTGCGGGCTTACGGGGCTTATCAGTAAAAAGAGGAATAGGCTCTCCGGAAGCAGCATCGTAAAGTCCCTGTGCCTGATGAACGACAGGGGCAACGGCCTCGGCGCGGGTTACGCCGCGTATGGGATATACCCGGAGTTCAAGGATTTTTACGCTTTTCACATAATGTACGATGAGCCGTCGATCAGGTGGGACGTTGAAGAGTACCTCAAGAATAACTATCACGTAGAAAAGGTCGAAGAGATACCCACGTTTCCGGTAAAGAACATCTCGATCAGCCCGCTTCTTGTCCGCTACTTCATTACGCCCCTAAAAGACAAGATTGCAGGCGATACGGCCGAGGATGATTTCGTCGTAAATACCGTGATGAAGGTGAATTCGGAGATCGGGGGCGCCTACATCTTCAGCTCTGGAAAAAACATGGGGGCATTTAAGGGCGTTGGCAATCCCGGCGATATAGCCGAGTTTTTCAGGGTCGAGGAATATGAGGGATACATATGGACCGCCCATACGAGGTTTCCGACGAATACGCCCGGCTGGTGGGGCGGAGCGCACCCATTTACGCTCCTTGATTGGTCTATAGTTCATAATGGCGAGATATCATCCTACGGCATCAACAAGAGGTATCTTGAGATGTATGGCTACAAGCTTACCCTCCTCACTGATACCGAAGTCGCGGCATACCTCCTTGACCTTCTCATCAGGCGGCACGGCCTTGATGTGCCTACGGCGTGCCTTGCCCTCGCCTCTCCGTTCTGGAAGAATATCGATGACAGGGGACAGGATGAAAAGGACGCTCTTGTCGCGCTGAGGCAGACTTATGGAAGCGCGCTTTTAAACGGCCCATTTTCCATACTTTTTGGGCACAGCAAGGGGCTTGTAGGATTGAACGACAGGATAAAGCTCCGCCCGCTCGTGGCGGCTACCAAGGACGACATGGTCTACATGGCGAGCGAAGAGTCGGCCATAAGGGCGATATGCCCATCCCCCGAGAATGTATGGGCGCCAAGGGCCGGACAACCGGTGATAGTGGAACTGGAATAGGGAACTTTATGCGCCGGGCCGGGATGGCAGTTTTGACCGGCAATACATAGCAAGACCGATGCCCGGCTTTTGCGGCGGGTCAGGCAAGGGAATTTAGAGGTCGTCATAAGGCGGCCAGGCGGCGTCAACGCCGCTTTAAGCTTTTTTCAGCGGTTTCGCAGGTTATCCGGTGTCCTTTAGCCGGTGCAAATCGAAGCGTCTTGTGAACCTTTTTATGATAGTTTCTCCGAGTGCGCAAGTTGCCCGCCGGTTTGGGGGCAAAATTCAAGACGAGCGTCCCCGGCTGCTGACCGCCGGGACTTAAAAAATACTGGAGGAAGTGATGTTCAAGAGTCTGGCGCCGCCGGAGTATCTGGCGACTATAGATCATGAAAAATGCATAAGGTGCAAAAGGTGCATCCACAACTGCGGCTGGGGGGTGTATTCATGGGGCGGCGAAAGAGTGCTCATAGACACATCGAAATGCGTAAAGTGTCTCAGGTGCTACCATTACTGTCCGGTGGAGGCCATACAGATATTCGATAACCCGGTAAAATTCAAGCAGAACGCCTACTGGGGCTTCAACAACATCAGGAATATAAAGAGGCAGGCCGAGAGCGGCGGCATACCGCTTACCGGCATGGGAAGCGACCTGCCTTACACGATACTTTTCGACAATCTTCTTATCGACGCATGCCAGGTCACGAACCCGTCCATCGATCCGCTGCGGGAGCCGATGGAGCTCCGTACTTATCTCGGGAAAAAGCCATCTAACCTTGAATTCGAGAAAGATGCCGGCGGGAAGCTGAGGCTTAAGACGAAGATGCCGCCGCAGATAAAACTCGAACTGCCGATAATATTCGCTCCGATGTCTTACGGCTCCATAAGCCTTAATGCCCAGAAGGTCCTCGCCATAGCGGCGAAGGAATGCGGCATAGTCATGAATACCGGCGAGGGCGGGCTTCATGAGGATCTGCTGCCGTATAGATCGAACATAATAGTGCAGGTGGCCTCCGGGAGGTTCGGAGTAAACCCGGATTACCTTAACGCCGGGGTTGCCGTTGAGATCAAGATCGGCCAGGGCGCGAAGCCCGGCATAGGCGGGCATCTTCCGGGAGAGAAGATACCTCTTGAGGTCGCCAGGACAAGGATGATCCCGGTAGGCACGGACGCGCTTTCGCCCGCGCCACAGCACGACATATATTCAATAGAGGACCTGAGGCAGCTTATATACGCGATAAAGGAAGCGACCGGCTACAAGCCCGTCTCCGTAAAGATAGCGGCCGTTCACAACGTCGCGGCCATAGCTTCGGGGATCGTACGGGCTGGAGCCGATATCGTCTATATAGACGGCTTCAGGGGAGGCACCGGCGCGGCGCCCTCGATAATACGCGATCATCTCGGCATACCGATAGAGCATGCGATAGCGGCGGTTGACGACAGGTTGAGGCAGGAGGGGATCAGGAACGAGGCCTCTATCATTGCAGCAGGAGGCATCAGGTCGAGCGCCGATGCGGCTAAGGCCATAGCCCTTGGCGCTGACGCGGTGGCCATAGCTACAGCCGCTCTTATTACGATGGGCTGCACCGTGTGCGGCAAATGCTATACCGGCAACTGCTCCTGGGGCATTACGACGCAGAGGCCGGAGCTTACCGCGAGGCTCGACCCTGAGATATACGCGGAAAGACTCATAAATATGGTTCATGCGTGGGAGCACGAACTCAAGGAGATACTTGGGGCGCTCGGCATAAACGCTGTCGAAAGCCTCAGGGGAAACAGGGAGAGGCTCCGCGGCGTCGGGCTGGACAGCCATACGCTCGACATGCTCGGCGTAAAGCCCGCCGGCAGATGATTCCTGGATTGACAACGGCATTCAAGGAGACGATGGATAATGTTTGAGATCGACGCTTCAGGCTTATATTACAGAGACCTTAACCGCCTTATCCGCGAGGCTGTGGCAAAAGGGGAGAAGGAGATCAGGGTCATGGGGGTCAACGGCCAGTACTATATAGGCGACGGACTCAAGGGGAATTCCAGAATCGTCATAGAAGGGATCCCCGGGAACGACATGGCCGCTTTCATGGACGGCCCCACCCTGCTAATAAAGGACAATGCCCAGGATAATATCGCGAACACGATGAACAGCGGCAAGATCATTATAGAAGGAAACGCCGGAGACGTCCTTGGCTATGGCATGAGGGGCGGGAAACTCCATGTGCGCGGCAATGTGGGCTACAGGGTCGGAATCCACATGAAGGGCAACAAGAAACAGACTCCTGTGATAATAGTCGGCGGGACGGCCGGAGATTTTTTCGGAGAGTACATGGCAGGCGGAATCCTGATGCTCCTCGGCCTGAATCGAAAGGACGGAGAGCCGATCGTCGGTGACTACCTCGGCACGGGGATGCACGGCGGGACGATATTCATAAGGGGAGACGTCGAAAAAAAATACTGCGGCGCCGAAGTGGGCATACTTGATCCCGACGATGAGGATATGGCGGTCATCAATGAATATCTCGGCGATTTTTGCAGGGATTTGAAGCTTGATCTCGGCGAAGTCATGAAAAAGAGGTTCAAGAAGCTCCTTCCCGTATCATTAAGACCCTATGGTAATCTTTATGCATATTAAACGTACCGTACGCGTCAGGCATTAGGCGGCGCGCCCGGTATTCCCCGGCCAGGGAATGGCTGGCGCATTTTTTAAATTTCGTATTAAGGGGAAACTTATAGAAAGTTTCCCCTTCATTATTCATATGCTCGATATCGGCGAGACCTTATCTTGACCGGTATTGACTAATGATATAAAATTATGATAGATTAAAATGATTTGTATCCTTAAAAACGCGAAATAGCCTGAAAATCCAAATTAAATTTATCCAGGGGCGGGTTAATATGGCCAAAAAAACCAATAATTCCAGTACTCAAACCAATAGTCATACTGGCAATGGCAACCATGACCTGTTGAATCTCATAGACATAGGAAAAGACAAAGGATTTCTCACCTACGATGAGATAAATGATGCATTTCCGCAAGACAATTTTTCCGTTGAGGAGATGGATAATCTGCTTGAGACCCTTAGCGATCTCGGCATAGACATCGTCGATACCGCTGAAAAGGGAGAAGCCGGAGAGGCCGCCATTAGCGCGAAGGAAGAGGTGTTGGAGGCGGAAAGAGTTGAGGATCCGGTGCGCATATATATGCGCGAGATGGGCGCGGTGCCGCTCCTTAAACGTGAGGAAGAGATAATACACGCGAAGAAGATAGAAGAGGCGCGCGCGGAATTCCGAAGGCTTACATTGAGCAGCCCGTTCGCCGTGCGTGAAGTCTTGAGGGTCATAAGCAGAATCAAGTCGGGGAAGGCTTCGCTGCGTGAACTGATAGAAGAGGTGGAAGAAGGCCAGTACGATGAGGCATATGCCGAAGAGGTGATAGGCAGGCTTGAAAGGCTTAAAAGAAGGAAGCCCGAAAGCGCGTACAAGCTCTTGAAGGACGTCAGTTTAAATAATAACCTCATTCGCCGGATAGTGAAAAGGATCGTCAGGCTCGAGCATCTTCTCGAAAGAGAGGAGCAGAAGAAAGGCGTTCGCAAGGCCGAGAGGGCGAAGCAGAGGATACGCAGGATACTCAAGAAGCTCTGCATGAAGCGCAATGGGCTTAAGGAGCTTTCGAGGGAAGTCAAGGTTCATGACTTTAACATGTGGGAGGCCAAGCAGAAGCTGATAGAGGCCAATCTGAGGCTCGTCGTAAGCATAGCGAAGAGATATGTGAATCTCGGCCTGAAATTCTCCGACCTTATCCAGGAAGGCAATATCGGACTGATGAAGGCCGTGGACAAGTTCGACTATAAGAAAGGATACAAGTTCTCTACATACGCCACATGGTGGATAAGGCAGGCGATAACAAGGTCTATCGCGGATCATGGCAGGACAATAAGGATCCCCGTGCACATGATAGAGACCATTAACAGGCTTCTTCAGACCTCCCGTCAGCTGCTGAAGGAACTCGGCAGGGAACCTTACCCGGAGGAAATAGCCGAAAGGATGGACATCCCGATAACCAAGGTGCGCAGGATCTTGAGACTCATGAAGCAGACGCTGAGCCTTGAGACCCCTATCGGCGACGATGAGGAGAGTTCACTTGGAGATTTTATCGAGGACGAGAAGTCTCCTTCGCCGTCCGACGCCGCCATTGAAAAGGATCTTTCAGATCAGACAAACGCGGTTCTCGGAAGCCTTACCCCGAGGGAGGAGAAAGTGTTGCGTATGAGGTTCGGCATCGGCGAGAAGCAGGACTACACGCTTGAAGAGGTTGGTAAAGTCCTCGGCGTAACGAGGGAAAGGGTGAGGCAGATAGAGGCCAAAGCCATAAGGCGGCTCAGGCACCCCACGAGATCGAAGCTCCTGAAGGGTTTCAGCGAGGGATAGGACGCACAGCAGATGATAAACAGGGAAACAGGAAAGGGGATGCCGGATTCTCTTTCCTGTTTTTTTATCGGAGCCTTCCGGAGGCCGGAGGCGCTTGGCCGCGTACACCGCATCACGAGAAAGCGTTCATTTGAGGCTTCAGCGCCGGGGCGGCGGTTTAAGCCTTTTGGAGTATCTCCGTAAACGCCTCTTCCAGTTCCTTCAGCGTAATGCCGTTTTCGACCTTCACCCTTTTTTCCCTCGACTTGAGGCCCGTATCGATGCTGAAGGAGCTTTTCTTTAATCCAAGCGATCTCGAAAGGAATTCTATCGCAGCCCGGTTGGCCTCACCTTCGACCGGCGGAGCCGTAAGCCTTATCTTCAGGACCCCTCCCTGCGCGCCGTCGATCTGATTTTTTGAGGCCCTTGGCTGCACCCGTATGACTATATACAGCCCCCTGGAGGTCGAGTCTATAAAGGGATGCCTGCTACTTCGGGAGGAACTTGAGTTTTTCCGATTCGCCGTCGGCCTTTCTGGATTCATCGCATTCTATTGTGAGCATGCTCGAATGATAATCGAGGATGGCTCTTATCGAGGACTCGATTTCAGCCCTCTGCTTTCGCAGCCTGAATATTTCATCCTGAAGTTCGAGGGACCTTGACTGCGCCTGTCTTACTATCTCCTCCCCCTGGAGCCGGGCCTCGGCTATCAGGAGTTCGGCCTCCCTTTTTGCGCCGGTCTTGAGGTCCTCAACCATGCTGTGCGCCGTGGTTATCGCGTCTCTGAGAGTTCTTTCATTGGCCATGTGTTCCGAAAGACGCTCGTTGGCTTCTCTCAGTTTAGATCGGA
>JAKAIQ010000237.1 GCA_021825035.1 Deltaproteobacteria bacterium
GCAAGGCCGGGTGGAAGACACTTGTCATCGGCTCGGCAGTGATAGATGCCGTCTGAAGGCCCGCCGAAAACTCCGCGGCGATGAATCGCTTTTTTATTGCCCCGGCCCGGCACTCCGCCCGGTCTTTCTCCTGCCGTCGTCCCGGCGGATCTGTCCTCTCCAGCGGGGTTTTCCCGCGGCCCGCTAAAGCACCTTCTCGAATACGGGTTTGCCGTCTTTCAGGGCAACGTATCCCATCCTCGATTCCGGGTCGTGCTCGAAGACGACGAGCCATCTTTCCGCGGCGGCCTTTGCTATCAGCTCCTTTTTTATCCTGAGCGTCTCTGCCGGAAAAAGGTCATAGCCCATTATGTACGGGTAGCTCAGGTGCGTAACCGTCGGTATTATGTCGCCCGGATAGAGCGCGGTCTCCCCCCTCGACTCGACCAGGACTACCTGCATGTTCCTGTCATGCCCGCCTGTCCTCAAGACCTTTACGCCCGGCGTTATCTCCTTATCGCCATCTATGAGGTCCAGCTGTCCGGCCTCCATCACCGGGACAAAATCGCCGGGCCTGTAGCTCGCCCTCGTCCTCTCGTTCGGGTTCAAGGCGTCTTCCCACTCACCCCTCTGGGCGATATACCTCGCGGACTTGAAGGCAGGCGCCATGGAGCCGCCCTCCGCTACCGTATTGCCTCCGGCGTGGTCGAAGTGCAGGTGGGTGTTTATCACCACGTCTATGTCGCCTTCCGTCATGCCGAGACGTCCGAGGGATTCGCCGAGCGTCGGGTCCCTGTCGATCCCGTAGATGGCCCTGCTCTTTTCGTCCCACCTCTGGCCGATGCCGGTATCGACGATCATGTCGAGGTCAGGCGTCCTTATGAGAAGGGGATTAATCCCGAGAAGTATCCGGTTCTTTTCATCCGGCGGATTGGTCTTCTCCCAGAGCGTCCGGGGAACGACCCCGAACATGGCCCCTCCGTCGAGCCTGAAATGCCCGTCGCTTATCGAATGTATCTCAAAGTCTCCGAGGTTCATTTTTTTGCCGTGCCCGCGTATTTTACGTCAATTGTAGCCCAAAAAACGCCTTATGCGGGAATATGCGCTCTCATGCCGCACTTCGGCAAGACGGGCGGACTTCACCGCGCCGCTAATTCGTTGCCCCCTGGTTAGGCATGATATCGTACTCGAAGGTCCCTTTTATGTTGATCTCATTTATCGTAAAATCCGAGGGAAAAGGAGGGAACGGGGCCGCCAGCTTGAGCGCGGTAACCGCCGCGTCGTCGAGCACGGGATAGTCCGAGGACTTCAATATCCTTATGTCTCGCACCGTGCCGTCCCTGTTTATCGTGAAGTTGATGCGAAGCGCGCCCTGCCAGCCGTTGGCCGCCGCCGCCGAGGGGTATTCCCATTTCCTCTCTATGGCCTCTTTCATGGCAAGAAGGTATCTCTGGTACTTGAGCTCGGAGGTGTTCAGCTGAAGGGTTTTGCCTTTTTCTCCTTTCGGGGACTCGGCCTCGTAGCGCCTTTCAAGGTCGGCTATCTGGTCGTTGCTGAGGAATAGATTCGGATTGTTCTTGCTTGCGCCGTGGGCCTTGCCTCCGGCGCGCGTCATGGCGTTCGCCGTGTTCGACTGCCCGGACTCGCTGAAACCCTTTACAGGCAAATCCCCGGCCTTCGACGCCCCTGCGATGCCGCCGCCGTTTTTCGTCGCGGCGGGGCTTTGCTTCGTTGACCCGCCTTTTTCGGCGGGCGCGGCAGGGCGAACGGCCTTCGCCACGGAGCCGCCTGAAACCCTGGGCATGGTGAATCCGCCGCCGGCCGGATGGTACGGGCCTACCTTCGGCGCCTCGGGATAGGTCTCTTTTTCCGCGCTCCGGGCCCTGTCGGCGAAATGCGTCGGAGGCCTCTTGAAATCGGTCTTCGGCTGGGCGCCCTCCGGAGGCAATGTAAGCACATCGACCATTACCGGCGGCTTGTTTTCCTTTGCCGGGAAGAGATTCAGCAACCTTTGCGCATAAGAGCCATAGGAGAAAAGGCCGAATATTACTCCGAGGTGGATGATAATGGAAAGTACGACAAATATTATAATATGCCGTAACTCTGTGTCAGGCCCTTCCGGCCTGCCGAACGCGATTGACATGGTTAATCAGACCCGTATGATAAATAAACATATTTTACAGTGAAAACGTGGAATATACAAGATTTTAGAAGGTCTGCCCTCTGTCCCCGCCATTTCTATCTTTAAGGATCTCCGAGGCGGCAAGCCTGACCTGGGGGTGGAGAGATCCGTCTTCGGCGGCCGGGCCGAGGTCCTGCGCGGGAAGGACCTCGAGAAGGGCTATCGATATCCTCGGCGGGGTATATGGGTTGAGGACAAGGGCCCTTATTACGCCGTAGCGCTTCGACCATATCCGGTGTCCGGCGATAAGCCGCAATATCCCCGGCGAGGCCGGTCTTCGGGACGCCATGCGCACCACGTCCTTTTCGGTTATGCGGGGGTTGTTGAGGAGGTTCCCTATCACCGCGGGATCCGGGTCGGAAAGGAGCCGCAGCAGGGAGTCTTTCTTGAAACCCCTGGCCATGGCGCGCCTTTCCCCGGGCGTTATGAACTCCATCCCGGCGTCCTCTTCGCTATCGTAGCCCGCAAGCCCCTTTTTGCGGGGCGGAAGGTCCGTAAAAAGGCGGCTGACCCTCTGAAGCCCCAGCTCGATGGACGCGAGATATATGAGCGCGCACTTCTCCTCGCCGAGCGCGCTTTTAAGCCCTTCGGGATCGACGAGCGCCATGAGCGCCATCCTCGAAGACCTGCCGCCCCGGCCCTTTCTGCAGATGGCGTCGATGAGGAGCGCGGCGTGACGCGGGTCCAGGGCCTTGAGCCTCCGGCCCAGAAGCCCGAGCCTCATGGCATCCTCCGGCAAGCCCGCGAGGTCACTTAGGACTTTCTCCACGAATCCGGCAAGGTCCTTCATTGTGCGTTATTGGCCGCGATAAGCGGCAAGTTTCAGGGGAAGGGAGCGATCAACGCGGGCCGCGAACGATGTCCAGCCCGTATTCCACCATGCCTTTCGGGACGTCCGTAAAAACGACCGTGACAGGCACCGCGCCCTTCGGAGGTATGTCTCCGCCGGATGAGTCCTTGTACTGCTTTAGTATATCGTCTTTCGTCATGCTCTTTATGTCTTCCATGGCGATAACCCTTCCGGGAGAGACCTGCTGCGTCCCGATCTTTGCTCCGTTCTTGTCGTAAAGGACGCCTCTTATCGCCTTTATCTCCTGGGCGGTATCGGACGAGTTCTTTATCCAGGCCTCTATGACGAAGACGCGGCCTATGTTCCTGTTGTCGAC
>JAKAIQ010000021.1 GCA_021825035.1 Deltaproteobacteria bacterium
ACGCTCGAAGATGAAGGCATGGTCGAGGTGGCGGAGAACGGCGCTGAAGCTCTCGAAAAGATAGTCGAGCGTTACTTCAGGCTCATAATTTCGGATGTCGATATGCCTGTCATGAGCGGCATTGAGTTGTTTGAAAAGGCGATAGCTTTATACCCGTCAATAAGAGAAAGGTTCCTCTTTTACACGGCCCATTCGGACTCTGAACGGGTCTCTTTCTTCAAAAAGAATCGCTTGAACTACCTGATGAAGCCGGCGCAAATAAAGGATATAAGAAGGATAGTGCGAGGGATTATCGATGGCTGAGAAGACAGGGCGCACGTTCACTCCTGCGGGCAGACGCATGCGTCATTTCAGGCTATTTCTATTCGATAAATCGGACAAGCCGTCTTTTAAGGTCTTCATAAGCAAGTATTATCCTGTCAACGGTCGTGAGCCCTTTCGGAATGACGCCGACTTTTTCGAAATAGACCTCTTTTCCGTTCACGCGGGTTAGAATATAGAAGTATCCCTTGCCTGGCGTTCGCTCGAGAAAAAGGTATCGCACTTTGCCGGTTGCGGGGCCGATCGCGCCGCTTTCTTTCACCGAGTAGACGGCCTTCACGCCGTAGCTCGAAAGCAGCCCTGTAAAGTCGGCGTTATCAACCGGCGCTCTATACGTTACAATGAAGATATTGCGGCCTTTCGACTTCTCGAGTTCGGCCGTCAGCCAGCCGAACTCGGTCTTGTCCATGGGCGCGGCCGTGTCGAGTACTATGAATGCCGAGTTCAGGTATGTGAAGCTGTAGTTCATGGGGCCGAAGGTCTTGCCGTATGCCGTTGCGCCGTTGTCGCTGACCTCTCGCGGACCAGGGCATGTATAAAGAGGGATAGACATATCGCTTACGGCTGTGAGGAACGCCCTGTAATTTCTCCTGTCACCCTCTTTTACGAAATCGCCTGCATGGATCACGAAGGCCGGGTTTCTTCCATTTATGGAGTCGACGAGCGAACCGAAGACCGGCCCCCAGTCTCTTGTATCCCCGGCCGCAGCCCAGACAAACTTTTTTCGGGACTCCCTTTCCGGCGTGAGCCTGACCACGGCCTTTTCGCGGACATCCACGGTAAGATTGAACGTCAGGCCATCCAGGGCAATCGGCCTTGCCGTCCGCCCTTTGGAAACTCTTACGGCGGTTTCGTCCGTCTTTATGTTCCTTATGGTAAGGTTTACCACTCCTGTTCCGCTCAGGGTGACGGCCGGCTCACCAAGAGCAGTTATGATGATGTTTCTGCCTTCGATATCGCTTATGAATCCCTGCTCGACGTTCACTTCTATCCCGTCGGCGATTCCATTAGGCGCTCCCGCGTATTTCCCTGTGTATGGAAGGACGATGAGCGCACCGGAGATGGCGTAGAAGGCAAACCCGAAGACAACCGAGGCTGCTATTGCCAGGGAAATTATCTTAAGACCGAGCCTTCCATACAGATGCCTCTTCCTCAGGTAAAAACGATAGAGATAGGCGGTTACGAGCAGAACGGCAACGGTAAGGCCGGCTATTCTGAAGAGATGGAAGATTCTGAGAGTGGCGTCGAGGTTTGAGCCGAAGTAGTATGAGATCCCTGTGACGAGCGTAACGAATACCACTGCAGCCGCCACGTTTACCGCCAGAAACTTCCGGTACGGCATATGTGAGACCCCGGCGGCGAAGGCCGCGATAAAGCGCGTGGTCGAGAAGAAGTGCGCGGTAAAGACGGTGCGCGCGCCTTTCTCCCTGAAGAGCGCCTCCATGGCATCGAGCTTGCCGATGTCGAGCCTGACGTAAGGGCCGAACTTTTCCATGAGCCGCCTGCCGCCGGTCCTTCCGATAAAAAAACCTATGTTGTCTCCGACCGTGTCGCCGAGTATGGCTATGGGGATTACGAGGCGGATATTCAGAGCGCCTTGAGAGGCGAAAAAAGACAGTATGACGAGCGTCGTCTCCGCGGGTATCGGGATTCCGGCATTTTCGAGCATTATGCCGAAGAACGCCACCCAGTAGCCGTAAGCATGGATGTATGGCGATAGAAGGCTTACGAAATGTTGCGCTTCAGGAACCATTTGCGGCTGCTGTTTTCTGCCCAACGCTGTTTTTTGTGCGTCCTGCGGCAGCCATCGCGAGGCCGGCAGTAAAAAAAGCATAACCGCACAATTCATTGACAGATTCCCGGATCTTTGCCCTGATATTACAGGATAGCACGGTTCTTACTTCGCGGAGTTCTGGCAGATAAAGAGATGGAAATTTTCCGGGAATTCAGCCTTTTTTGTGGACGGAGCCATCTTTTAAGGCAAGATTTGGCGGATTTAGAGGATTTTATAGATATACGGGGCGTCCGACAGATGACCGGAAGTCGGTGCAGGAATGGTCACGACGCATAATCAGTTTTCCCTTCTCGTGCCGAGGAAGATTAGATAGTTTTCAACCTTCCTTCTCGCCGCGGGCTCCATTTCGGTGAAGTTTATACCTATGGTCATCTTGTCGAGGGTCCTGCTCAGGTTCCTTATCTTGCCTGTGAAGTTGAACCCGCCATCGACTCCGGGTAAGCTCGTCCTCACTTCGAGACTTGTATTTATCTGCACGTGATGGTGCAGGCGATGGCTTTGGCCGCTAACGTCAACGACGCATCTTATGCCATCCTTGCTGATGTCGATTATGGTCATGTCGATGATCTCGTTATTCGCCATGGTCACGGCGGGAAGGAAGCAGAGGTATCTTGCTTCGATGTGGTGGTTGAAGGTCTTTATTTCGCCGGGGTAAGTAAGGAACATGAGCTTGAGTGGAACGGAGACGATGCTTATGACGCGGGATTCGAATCCGTAGATGGCATCCTTCAACCGGTATTTCACGGTGACGGGGTTTCTCTTTACGAATTCGCTGTTGAAAGTGCCGATGAAGTCGCATGGAGCGAGCTTTACGAGGATGAAATGCCCGCTTTCCACGCCGAAGAGGTCTCCCTTGAGACGCAGGTTCATTTCGGCGAATTCTATTGTAAGTTCTCTCCTCCCGGCTAAGAGAAGCTCGCTACCGGCTTTTGCGTCGCCGCTCATCGAAAATGACGGATGGAAGAAAGGCTGTGCGGCGCTATCGGTCAAATGTTTTTCATGCGCGGCTATCATAATGTCCTGCTCCCCGGATATCTTTTTTATTCGTGCGCCTTTGATGATCGGTCGTGAGCGCATGCCGCTCACAAGTTCATTATCGACCGGACATGGGGAAACTTTAGACGAAAAGAAAAGATTGTTCGCAGACGGGTTACACCGGTATTTTAGAGGTGGAAAAATTGGGGTGGACGAGGGGACTCGAACCCCCAGCCACTGGAGTCACAGTCCAGTGCTCTAACCGGTTGAGCTACGTCCACCATTTGGGTGATCGATCGGGTGTGCGGGCATGGCATTGACTATTTTTTTTAACATAGCCGCGCGCGTCGTGTCAATACACATTTCCTCGGCTCACGTCAACCGCAGGTCGTGGGCTTGCAGACGGGATGCGAGTCACATCGCATCTGTAGCGGTCCGTTCGTCCCGCCTTCGCCTTTCTCATGAGCGGATCGGCCCCTCCGGTGCGTTGCACAGAGCCGGTCTTTACTCTAATCCCTCTTCAGACAATAGCAGGGTTGTGCGTCGCGTGGAGTCGATGTTATAATTGCGTTCATGCGCCGCCAAATGGATCACCTCATAAGAGATCTCGAACCGGGCACCGTTGCCCTTACCGTCAACAGGCGCCTCTCACGCCATATCGTAAGTTCATACGATTCTTATATGCAAGGCGCGGGCTTGAGCTTCTGGCGGAGCCCGGCGGTTATGCCATTCTCCGCGTGGCTCGACAGCGTACTTGACGCCACGCCTCCTCGGATTCCTCTTCTCGATCCGGTACGGTCAAAGGCGTTGTGGGAGTCGGTTGTCGAAAAGGATATGGGATCCGATTCACCCCGGATTGCGCGATCCTCGTATGAAGCGCTCATGCTGATGAATGAATTCATAATCGAGCTTCCGCAGGACATATATCTTACGGAAGAGGCGAAAGCATTCAAGGCCTGGCGGAAGGCTTATGATGCTCGGCTCAAGTCGCTTGGCTTTACAGGGCCGGAAAAGAGGGCGCAACTTGTCCTTCGCGGCCTGAGAGACGGCTCCATAATTGCTCCACGGTCTATAATTCTTGCGGGTTTTGACGAGCTTACGCCCGTTTCAGCGCTTATTATTGACGAGATGAAGAGGCTCGGCTCCGGTATCTCATTCTGGCCGAATGCGCCCGGCGCAGGCGGCTCTCTTGACACGACCAATGTAACTATACGGCCTTACGCAGATGAGGCTGAAGAGGCGGCGCAGGCCGCACGATGGGCGAGGGCCAATCCCGGAAGCCGTCTCGGGTTCATTGTGCCGGAGATAAGGCGTTACAGGGACATCATAATAAGGGAGTTCACATCGGAACTCGATCCTGCCGGCGTGCGCGATTGGCGCATAAGCCGCGTCTTCAATATATCCATGGGGGCGCCACTTTCATCCGAGCCGGTTGTTGCGGCCGCCATCGCGATACTTTCGGTCACCTCCGGCGAAGAGGATATCGGAAGGCTGTTCGGGGCTATCCTTACGCCCTATCTCGAGGCGGATGAGGGCTATGCGCTGACGCGCTTGAACGCGAAGTTGAGAAACGACAATGTTGCGTGTACGAGCCTTCATGGGATAAGAAAGAGGCTGAAGGGAACAGGCAAGCCGCAGGCAGTAATAGACGGATGGATCAGGCATTTGGCGGAGGCTCGGTCACGGGAGCTTCCAAGCGTCTGGGCGGATAGGTTCAGCCGCTTCTTGAAGAGGCTCGGCTTTCCTGCCGCGGGGCTTGCGAGCCGCGAGCATCAGGCGTTAAAGGCCTGGACCGAGCTCTTAGGGACTTTCTCGCGTCTCGACTGCATAACGGGGACGCTCACGCGGAAGGAAGCCGCCGCGAGGCTTAAAAGGCTTGCCGCGGATATGATCCACCAGAGCGAGACGCCTGAATCCGACAAGTGCGCCATTCAGGTCATGGGGCTTCTTGAAGCGTCCGGACAAACATTCGACAGGGTATGGCTTATGGGCTGCCACGAAGGAGCGCTTCCGGCCTCGCCTGACCCGAACCCATTCATACCGCTGCAGATCCAAAAAAAGGCGGGTCTTCCGCACTCGTCCCCGGAAAAGGAGACATCTTTCGCCCGCTCCGCTCTCGGAGGGCTCATTGCCGGAGTTTCAGCCGTGCAGGTTAGCTACCCCCGAACATCGTATGACGGAGAACTTAATGTAAGCCCGCTTTTCAGGCATGTGGAACCGGAGACCGCCGCATACATCGAGAAAAGCTCGCGCCTTAAAGATGCCGTCAATGCCTGCGGCGGTCTTGAGGAAGGGCCGATTGACGCCGATATCCCCGTGAGCGTGGACGAATCTTCCAATCTCAATGGCGGTACCGCCATCATAAGGAACCAGTCGCTCTGTCCGTTCAAGGCGTTTGCGACGCACAGGCTTTCGGCCCGGTCGGTCTCCGACCCTGATTTCGGCCTTACGCCGCAACAACGAGGGAATGCCATACACAGGGCGCTCGGCTTCTTTTGGAAAAATGTAAGGGATTCCAGCGGACTAAAGGTCCGTATCGAGGATAATTCGCTGGAAAAAGAGATAGAAAGGGCGGTGGAGATGGCTTTCGCTCGAGTTTCGCTCCCGTATCCGCTCTCCATACGATTCATCGCCATCGAAAAGGAACGGCTCAAGGAAATAATGAAGGACTGGCTGGAAGTCGAATCCCGCAGGGCTGATTTTGCGGTTGCCGATCTTGAGGAGAAGCGCCGTATTGCTATAAATGGTCTTATGATAAATGGCAAGCCGGACAGGGTCGATATCCTTGCAGACGGCAGAACGGTCTGCATTGATTATAAGACCGGCAACAATATCGACAGGAATGACTGGCTCACCGAAAGGCCCCGTGACCCGCAGCTTTTGATCTATGCCTCTGACGTTGGGGTCGATGCCATTGCCTTTGCCCATCTCACCCCCGGCGGATGCGGCTTTATCGGCACTGCGAAATCCTCAGGCATTCTTCCGGACATATTGCCATTCGATGAGGACAGGAAATGGAAGGAGACCTCCGGAGTCCCGGATTGGGAAGGTATGATGGACTTCTGGAAGAGGTCGCTTGAGGCGCTCGCAGGCGAGTTCCTTGGTGGCGTCGCAAGGGTAGATCCCCTCGGAGAGGGGAGAGAACTTGCCTGCAACAGGTGCGACTTCAAGGCGCTTTGCAGGATAACGGAGGCGGAAGATGTCTTTGGAGACAATGAACGAGACGGGAACTGACGCCGTAATAGACGCTTGCGAGCGTGAAGAGGCCCTCGATCCAACGAGGTCTTTTATAGTCGAGGCGCCGGCAGGCTCGGGCAAGACGGGGCTTCTCATGCTGAGGTTTCTCGCGCTGCTGTCGACGGTCGAAAGACCGGAAGAGCTTCTCGCCCTTACATTCACGAAGAAGGCGGCCGGAGAGATGCAAAGAAGGATAATCGATTCTCTTTACGCCGCATCCCTGGAGACGCCGCCGCCTAAAAATGCCTTCGAGAAAAAGACTCGAGAGCTTGCTCACGGCGTCCTCAAAAGGGATAGTCTCCTTGGCTGGCGGCTCCTTGAGAACACCGGAAGGCTCAACATCAAAACGATAGATTCGTTTTGCGCATCTCTTGCGAGGCAGACCCCGCTTCTGTCGCAGGCCTCGACCCTCAACGTCGCCGAGTATGTCTCCCCTTATTACGAGGAGGCGGCGCGCAGAACAATCGCCATGGTCGAAGGCGATGGACTGGCCGCGGAATCGGTAAGCACAGCCCTCAGGCATCTCGATAATTCCGCGGGATCGCTCGTAATGCGGATTGTGGCTATGCTTGAGAAGCGCGATCAATGGCTCCGCCACGTAAACGGCGATGAGACGGCCGATGCTCTCAGGGAGCGGCTCGAGGGGGCGTTCGGACGACTTATCGAGGCAATCCTTGATGAGGCAAGAGATGCCTTTCCGGAGGCGCTTATTCCGCATCTCGTGCGGGCAGGGCGGTACGCCGCTGAAAACCTGAGATGTAGCGGGTCGGATTCGCCAATAGCGCTTCTGACCGACCTTGCCGGACTGCCTGAGTCGAACGCAAGCGGCCTCGATGCCTGGCGGGGCCTGGCGGAGTTGCTTCTTAAAGGCGACGGCTCGTGGAGGAAGCCGAAGGGAATAAACGCCAAACTGGGCTTCCCGGCGACAGACGACGCTCGAGCTGCGATCGCAAAAGAGGGCTTTCAGGAACTTCTCGAAAAGCTGACGAGTTTTGACCGGCTAAGGGCCGCGCTTTGCGAAATAAAGGCCGCTCCCGCGCCTGTCTTCGACGCCGGCGGCTGGGACGCGCTCCTCGCCTTTATACGTCTTCTTCCCATGGCGGAGAAGCATCTAATGGACGTATTCAGGGAAAAAGGCGCGGTGGATTTCCAGTATGTGGCGGCAGCGGCTCTTAACGCCCTCGGCCGCGAGGACGACCCTACGGATCTCATGCTCGCCCTCGATCTGAAAATAAGTCATATGCTCGTTGACGAGTATCAGGACACATCAAGGATTCAGCTACAGCTTCTGCGCGGGCTTACGCTCGGCTGGGCCGAGGGCGATGGAAGGACCCTTTTTATCGTCGGAGACCCTATGCAATCGATATACATGTTCAGAGAAGCTGATGTGGGCCTTTTTCTCGACGCGAAAAAAAACGGCATCGGATCGATAAAGCTCGAGCCCCTTAAACTCAGGTGCAACTTCAGGAGCGGCAAGGGAATCGTATCATGGGTTAACTCCGCCTTCACCGCGGCCTTCCCGGAAAAGGAGGACGCCTTTGCCGGATCCATCGTCTATACTCCCTCTGCTGCCGCGAGCAAGGATAAGCCGGAAGGCGGTGTTAGGATAACGCTCTTCGAGGGCCGTGACGACAGGGCGGAGGCCGAAAAGATTGCAGGGATAATAAATGAGATAAAGCGGGATTGTCCCGGTGATTCGATAGCCGTGCTCTGCAGGTCGCGCGGCCATCTTGCCAGGATTATCGATGAGTTGAAGGATGCCCGCATAAGTTTCCGGGCGCGCGAGATAGAGCCTCTGTCCGGCCGGCCTGTTGTGCAGGACCTTTTTGCGCTTTTGAGGGCGGTGCTCCATCCCTTTGACAGGGTAGCGTGGCTTGCAACGTTGCGCGCCCCATGGTGCGGCGCGAGCCTCCATGACCTGCATGCGCTATGCAAAGGTGACATTGAAACGCCGGTGGCCGAGCTCGCAGCCGACATGGCGCGCTTGGCGTCGCTTACCGAAGACGGCAGAACCAGGATTCCGCCCGTAATAAGAGGGATGAAAATGGCGGCCTTGAATCTCGGAAGGGTCGAGATGCGTCCCCTTATCGAAGGCCTCTGGATAAGTCTTGGAGGGCCTGCCTGCGTCGATGCCGCGGGCCTCGGCGATGCCTCGGCCTTCCTGGACGTTCTGTCTTCGATGGGCTCGGAAATTTATCCCGCGCTGGTCGAGGAAAAGGTGGATAGGCTTTTCGCCCTTAATGCCGGCGACCCGTCCGTCACAATAGATCTCATGACGATACACAGGGCAAAGGGCCTCGAATTCGATAACGTCATCATTCCCGGGCTCGGAAAGTCCCTGAGGAACGATGACAAGAAGCTCATGCTCTGGATGGAGCGAAAGGTCGCGGGAGCGGATGATCTTCTCCTTGCGCCGATCGAGAAGAAAACCGGAGGAATAAACCCTCATTACGCTTTGCTGTCGAGGATCAAAAGAAAAAAATCGATCTTTGAACTGAGACGCCTTCTTTACGTCGCGGCAACGCGCGCAAGGAAGAATCTTTTCCTTTACGGACATACCTCCGGGGGTGAAGGTTGCCTGAGGGAAGGCACATTTCTTTCGGTCATAAGAGATTCCCTTGGCGGATCCGTGATGGTTCCGGCGGCAGCCGCGGGTTGCTCAAGAAGAAAAGATGTCAGGATAAAGAGGCTTTCAAGCTTTTGGGTCATGCCGGAACCGGCTCCGGCGATAGCGGCGTTTGAGGAAAAGGAGGCCGTAAAGGTTGAGGGGCCGGAGTTCCGCTGGGCAGGCGAAAGAATAAGACACTTCGGAACCGTCGTCCACAGATATCTCTGCAGGATAGCGAAAGAGGGGCTTGAGAAGTGGGATCCTTCCATGGTCGGGAGGGAAAAGCAGACGGTTACGGCGATGCTTCGAAGTCTGGGGCTTGATCCTGCCGGAGCGGATGATTTCGCAGGGAAGGCCGTAGAGATGCTTAAGGCCGTCCTGAAAGATAAGAATGGACGCTGGATTCTCGGCGCCGGGGGTGGTGTCGAGGAAGCCTTGACAGGCGTTGTAAATGGAGAGGTGTTCCGCGCGGTCATAGACAGGACGTTCGTGGATGATAAAGGCGTCAGGTGGGTCATAGACTATAAGACCGGCGTTCATGAAGGGGGCAGCCGAAAGGAGTTCCTCGAAAGCGAAAAGGAAAGATACAGTTTACAGCTCGAACGTTACGCGGCGATACTCCGGGAGGCCGAAGAGGGTAAGAGAGAGATTAGAAAGGGGATCTACTTTCCGGCTCTTTTGGAGTTCGTGGAGGTGTAATAAGATTGTGAACCGTCGCGTATTACGTGACCGGTGTGAGCCATCCTTATTTCCCGGCAGTCGGCGACAGGGTGGAAATTTCTGCTATAGTGTAGATTAAATCAACCGGAAAGCCCATCGCGCGGTTAAACCTATAAGACATCTCCGAGGAGACGTCCCATGCGGGGGAGAACCATTTACAGGAGTCGGGAGGGCGAGGCGAGGATAAGAGCCCTTTATGAAAGCGAGCTTGAAGGGCTTGGGGTAGACTTCCAGAGGGTCATGATAAAAACCGGGTGCGGCGGAACACATGTGGTCTCGGTCGGCCCGCAAGGCGCGCCTCCCCTTGTCCTGGTACACGGCCTGTATGCGCCGGCTCCATATGCGCTTGAGCTATTTCTTCCACTCGCCTCCGCATTCATGATATATGCGCCGGATGTTGCTGGCCAAACGGGCGTCGGCTCAACGACACGCCCCATGAGGAAAAGCAACGGATACGGCAGATGGCTCGCCGAAGTCCTCGACGGCCTGGGTCTTGAGAGGGCCGCCATGATAGGCGTATCGTTCGGGGCCGCGGTTGTGCTCGATTTGGCCGCCGTCTTACCTGGCCGCATAACGAAGGCGGTCCTCGTGACGCCCGCCGGCTTTACCGGCGGCGTGGCGCCACGGCTGTTTGTGAGGCTTTCAATCCCCTGGCTTCTCTATAGAATCTGTCCGGACATTGCCGGAAGATTCATGCGCCGACTCTGGGACCGGAGGGTCGGATATGACGTCAGGTTTTTCAAGCTCTTTGATGCCGCCATGCGCGACGTAAGGCTTTTTATAAGGCCGCCAGGGCCGTTCAGGCGCAAAGACCTTGATGGCTTCACAGCCCCGGTGCTTGTCATGCTCGCCAGGGATGATGCCCTAATACCGGCAAATTCAGCCGGAAGGCACGCTGAGAAGATAATACCGGCGCTATTCGGGGTGGCCGTCTTCGACGGGCCTCACATACCTAAAAGGGAGACTCTTACGTTGATAAACGAAAGGATAATGGATTTCCTCGGCGGCAGAAATCGTGAAAATGAATCGCTTTCCTCTATCCGGAGGCTTGATGCAGGGTAGAGGAGAGGCTGGATTTTGTTTGCTTTGCATCTGTGTTTTTTCGCTGCCGACATCCCTGGAGCTTCAAAAAACTTCTTTTGGGTTCATAGCTCAAAGAGGCCCTGTATGATCATACTTACGAGGGCTTTGTAAGTTTATCGTTTTTCAGCAGCTCGAAAAACGCACATCCAGTTCTCACCTCCATTGAGGGCATAAAGGCCCTTTGTCAGCGAGATATTTCATCGAGATAAAAAGGCGGTTGGGCTACAGATTAAGTCATGCGCATGCCGACCATACCCCGTGGCAGAGCCGCAGGCGGTTATTTGCCGCGGAGTGAAAGGAGGTGCTTCTATGGGCGTCTTAGGCGTAGTTATAGGAGTTTTTTTGATGTTTTCTGCCGCGGTCGCGTGGATAGGAGGCGATAGGGAGAAGGCTATTTTAGAGGATACCATAAAGGAGAATCGGAAGACTCAGGCGGAAATGTCGCAAGAGGCAGGCCTTGCCATGGATAATGCGGCGATAAAGGATGACCACATAAAAGAACTTCAGGATAGACTTGCGGAAGTGATGACCGAAGAGAGGAACCTCGAAAGGGACATTGCCATGGCCGAAAGGGGTAAAGGGTCTGCCGCGGACGATAAGTCCCTGCGCGGCCTGTGGGAATCCGCCTGGGCCGGCAATCCCGGCGACGGACGGGGAGCGGGTTTGGGAGGCGAAGATGCGGCGAAGGATTCAAAGCTCGCTGCTGCCGAAAAATCGCCGGGGGATGAGAGGGCGGCTGCGAGGGACCTTTACGGAAAGAAACCCGTTGTCGAGGTGCGGGCGCTTGAACCAATAGAAGCAAGACAATTCGAGACATTGACCGGGATGCCTGTCGATGGCAGGCTCGTCTCTGGATTTGCGCTATGTTGTTGGGACAGGGAAAGGCGCTGAACAATGAAAGGAAAGAACACTGCGCCGGTTTCCGCGGTCTTTGCTCACCGGCCTCTATAAAACACATCATGAGGCCGCGCGTTATTGCGCCGGCTTGGTTCACCTTGCCGTCCCTTATGAAGACTGCTTCGAGGGCGAGTCCTTTCCGGTGTTCCTTTTGAGATATGGGACTATAAGGTAGAATACCACGGCCCAGAATATACTGGTCACTAAAAGACCTGCGTAATGGAGAGTAAGAGAGTTTTTAGGGTTCATCTTGTAGATGGAAGACGGGAACCTGACAACGAAGTCCACCGCCTTTATCACCGCCGACGCTCCTTTTGGGCCGGTTATGGAAAAGACGAGAAGGAGCCAGAGGGCCTGCGCCACGTAGTAAACGCATCCGAAGATGGCGCTCTTTTCAAGGATGCTGAGTTTCCATGGAATATTTGTCCTTATCCGTTGCGCCGCAAAGAAGAGTCCCAGGAATGTGCCGGCAAGCGAACCCGCCTGGACCGTCCAGAGGCCGGAGCCAGAGGAGATATCATTAACGAGGCCTGTCGCCAGAGTAAAGAGCGTAAGGAGTCCAACGCAGACCGGCCCAACGATAGCCCAGAAAAAGACGAATATAATGACTGCGGCTGCAAACCTGTTCATTTTTTCCTTCATGTTTTTATATAACCTTATACAGGTTCCATGCTATACTGTCAAATCTTCCATAAGGACGCTCGATTTTATCGGCAAAAACAAATGAACGGCAAATCCCGGCTCGACAGCACGAACATCCTAAAACGCTTTCTGAAGATAATCATCCCGTTGGCGGCGCTTGCCGGGATTGTCTCCTTCTACATCTACTATCTTGACGTGAAGGGTGAGGAGGCGCTTTTCGCAAATGAGGAAAAGAATAGCGTTGATTTCAAGGCAAGGGCTGTCACTGAAAACGTTGCCAATGCGGTCGGCGATCTGATCTACATATCTAAGATGAGCGGGTTCCGCGAGATACCGGAACGGTGGGACATGCCGCAAATCCTCATAGATAACTGGCGCGGCGCACTCGCAAAGGACCTCCTCGTCTTCTCTTCTGCCATGGGGTTCTATGAAGAGATAAGGTACATCGATGAAAAGGGCATGGAGGTCGTTAACGTCAAGAACAAAAACGGCAGGATATTCATAGCGCCTCAGCAGGATCTGAAGAGCAGGGCCGATAGCTCCTGCTTCAAGGGGGCCTATCCTCTTGGAAGGGGCATGGTCTATGTGTCGCCTCTTGATCTCATGGCCGACAAGGGAAAGGTCGAGAACCCGGTCACTCCCATAATCCGCTTCTCTACCCCTGTCTTCGACGGCCATGGACGGAAAAGGGGGATAGTCATAGTCAATTATTTTGGAAAAAAGATAATAGACGATATAAGGAATGCCTCCCTTGGCGCTCCCGGCGAGGCTATGCTTCTTAATCCGGAGGGGTACTGGCTTTACGGTCCCCAACCGGCCGACGAGTGGGGTTTCATGTACGCGAATAAACACGACCGGACGTTCGGAAAAGACTTTCCTCTAGCGTGGGAAAAGATATCGAGGGCTGAATCGGGGCAGTTTTACACGCGGAAAGGATTATTCACGTTTACGACCGTCCATCCGCTAATCGAAGCGGGAAAGACGGTCAGAGAGATAACCGGCATCCAGCCCTCCTCCACCATGGGCTACGGACTCAAAGTGGTATCCTATCTTACGAATGAAGCCGTACAGAAAAGATCGGCAGTATATCTGGCGACGATTCTGAAGCTGTACGCGATATTTTTCGTAGTTACAGCAGCCGGAGCCTTCTACTCGGCGGTGCAGTACGAGAAGCAGAATCAGGCCGAGGACGAGATTAAGAAGAAAAGAATCGAACTCGAGCGCTACAATGCCGAATTGATGGAAATGAACAGCTCGCTCGAGTTCGAGGCGGCGATGCGTAAACGCGCGGAGGACGCGGTACTGAAGACGGTCGGGGATCTCGAGCATAAGTCCGAGGAGCTTGAGCGCGCGAACGCCGAGCTGGGGCGCTCCAATGCCGACCTCGAACAGTTTGCATATGTGGCGTCTCATGACCTTCAGGAACCGCTCAGAATAATCGCAGGCTATACGCAGCTCCTTGCCAGGCGTTACAGGGGCAAGTTTGACGCCGACGCCGACGAATACATCGACTACGTCACGGATGGGACCAAGCGGATGCAGGCGCTTATTAGCGATCTTCTTACGTATTCGAGGGCCGGAAAGCATAAGGATTTGAAGCCGGTTAAGCTCAACGACGTATACGACAGGGTGGTATCGAACCTTAGGCTTCGTATAGCCGAAGCTAATGCAATCGTTACGCGAGATGATCTGCCAACGGTCATGGCCGATCCCGTGCAGATGGTTCAGCTCCTCCAGAACCTCGTAGGAAATGGCGTCAAGTACAGGGGGGAGGCTCCTCCAAACGTAAGAGTGTCTGCAGAGAAGCGCAACGGTCAATGGCTCTTTTCGGTATCGGATAACGGAATAGGGATCGACCCGAAGCATTTCGACCGCATATTCGTAATATTCCAGCGACTGCATGGAAAGGCCGAGTACTCCGGCACAGGCATAGGGCTTGCCATCTGCAAAAAGATTGTCGAGAGCCATGGTGGAAGTATATGGGTTGAATCCGCGCCGGGCAGCGGCTCTACGTTCTATTTCACGATGCCGTCGGCGGATATTGTAAATGACGACCGCGGAAAGGTTGGATGATGAAGAAAGTTAAAATATATTTATTAGCGGTAATGGTTGTTCTCGCGCTTTCGGCCCTGTCGTACGCGGCAAGGAAGGGTTACAGTCCGGCCGTAAGGCCCCTTTCGAGGCAAAAGCAGATGGAGCTTGCCCTGAGCGCGGCTCCGTACGCGATATCGAGGCATGCAACTATAATGCTCCCAGGCGAGGATGGAAAGTCGGTAACAGTAAAAAAAGGGACAAACGGGTTTACCTGCATGCCTGACATAGACGGGCAGGAGGTCCCTTCGCCCATGTGCGCAGATGAGGCCGCGATGAGGTTCTTTCTGGATATGTGGAGCGGAAAAGAGAGGCCTTCAAATAAGACGGCCGGCGTCGCCTACATGGCCCAGGGCGGGTGGCACTGGGAAAAGGACGGCAAGGTCATAATGAGCAGGGAAGGGGACAGGCGCGGAGTTAAAAGGGTGAGGGAGCCGGCCCACTGGATGCTCATTTATCCTTTTTCGGCGGCAAAGTCGTTTCTCCCAAATAGGCCATCGACATTCGGTGCGTGGATAATGTTAGACGACACCCCCTATGCGCACCTCATGATCTACCAGGACCCGATGGAGCTTACGGGCGAGGATGGTTCGGAAGGACAGGGGGAGTAAGGCATGGAATGTCAGGAAATGGAACCGGGGAAGCCTCATGAGGCTTCCCCGGTTTTTTTATCATGGCGCGCCCGCCGTGATTCGAACACGGGACCCACTGCTTAGAAGGCAGTTGCTCTATCCAACTGAGCTACGGGCGCATTTTTTAATGAATGTTCCGCTGTCCGCCCCTCTTTTCTAAAGAGGGGCGGGTGGAGATTATGAAACACGCTTTATAATTCCCCTTTTTCCCCTTTTGGAAAATTATGAGAGTCCTCGACCCAGTTCAGTCTTCCACCGACTGGCGAAATCTGTATTTTAAATCCGTTTTTTTTGCTTGCCTTCTCTTTTCAGAAAAGAAAATAAGTGGTCGGGGCGAGAGGATTCGAACCTCCGACACCCTGCTCCCAAAGCAGGTGCGCTACCAGGCTGCGCTACGCCCCGGCAAAATGCCCGATCTA
>JAKAIQ010000238.1 GCA_021825035.1 Deltaproteobacteria bacterium
CTGATCACCATAGCCATGGGTGATACTCAGATATCGACCAACGTCAGGGATGAAAACGGTAAAAAAACTATCGGGCAATCTTTACCGAAAGACGTTATGGACGAGTTGAACGCCGGCCGAGACTTCAGGGGCGAAACCACTGTTGGAGGAAAGGATTATATTGCAGCCTTCGACCCTATTTTGAATAATGAAGGGAAAGTCATCGGATCGCTTTTCGTGGGCGTTCCCCGTGAAGGGTTTCTTGAGCTCAAATACAGGAATATCAAGGCCGTTGCGACTATCGCACTTGTTGGGCTCTTCATTGCCACCGGGGTGGCTTCCTTTATTACCTACATGATAACCAGGCCGATCAAGGCTTTGACTAAAAAAGCCCAGCTCGTTTCCGCAGGGAACCTCGATATACGCGCAGGGGTGCCGGGGGCCGGAAAAGACGAGCTTGCCGATCTTGCCAGGACGTTCGACATAATGGTAAAGAACCTCAGAGAACACGAGGAAAGTATAAGGTCCGGGCAGGACAAGCTAAGACGGCAGACGAACCTGATCGAATCCATACTGAACAGCCTTCCTTACTGCATTTACGTCATAGAGAGAAACTTCGGCATAGCGGCGTGGAACAGGCATGCCTCACAGGCATGCCCGGTATGCAAGTGCGGCGCCGGAGAAAATTGTTACAACCTTAATTTTATTGCACATCTGTCAAGCGGCGACTGGAAATACAGGCTCGAAAAGGTCGTAAAAGACGTATTTGAATCCGGCGTGGCGCGGCAACTTGAACAGATGGTCACGCTTCCGGACGGCAGGGCCGTTATCTTGCGTATGAGGGTATTCCCTATTCTTTCCAGAAATGGAGGAAAGGCCGAATACGTGGTCTGGATGGCCGAGGACGTCACGAAAAACAAGGAGATAGAAGCCGGAATAATATCGAGCGAGAAGCTCGCCGCAATAGGACAGCTTGCCGCTGGCATTGCCCACGAAGTGAACAACCCGTTGGGAGGCATACTTAACTGCCTGTACAACTTTAAGAACAGGAAACTTACCGACGAGAGGAAGTCCGAGTACCTGGACTTCATGGAGGAGGGCATTAAAAGGGTTCAGAACATCGTAAGGCAGCTTCTGGACTTTTCACAGCAGCATGAACCGGAATTAAGTCTGACGGACGTAAACGGCATGATAGAGAGGATAATACCGCTTTTTATTCATTCAATAAAGGATAAGGACATAAGGCTCGTCAAAAACCTCGGTCAGGGCCTTCCTCCCATACTTGTCGATAAGCATCAGATAGAGCAGATACTGGTAAACCTTATCCTGAACGCAGTCCAGGCGCTTGAGGGCGAGGGACTCATAGAGGTTTCAACCAGATTCGAGGGTAACTGGTTCTGCATCCTTGTCTCCGACAGCGGCTGCGGCATACCACCGGAAAATATCCCCAAGATCTTTGATCCTTTTTTCACGACAAAAGGAGTGGGAATGGGTACAGGCTTGGGTCTTTCCGTGAGCCGTGGTATAATTGAACGCCATAAGGGAAAGATAGACGTCGAGAGCAAGGTGGGAGCCGGCACCGTCTTCAAGGTCTCGCTGCCGATCGTAACGTCGCAGGTATAACGCATGTCGAGGACTCCAAGGATACTGATCATAGACGACGAACCTCTCATGAGGATTTCCATAAGCGACGCCCTCAAGGCCGACGAATACTATGTAAAGGAGACCGGCCTCGGGAGGGACGGGATCAACCTTTCGAGCGATAACGGTTTTGACATCATCATAACCGACTTGAGGCTTCCCGACATCGACGGCATCGAGGTGCTTAAGGCATGTAAACGCCAGTCGCCGGAGACGATGGTGATTCTCATAACGGCTTACGGGTCTGTTGATACGGCCGTGGAAGCGATGAAGTACGGAGCTTATGATTATATAACCAAGCCATTCTCAATGGATGAACTCCTCCTCATGGTTAAGCGCCTTATACGGTTAAGAGACCTTGAGGAGGAAAACCTGATGCTCAAGGAGCAGGTAGAAGGCAGGTACAACTTCGACGGGATAATCGGCAAGAGCGAGAGGATGAAGGCGATCTTCGAAAAGGTCAAGGTCGTTTCCCAGACCGATTCCACCGTACTCCTTCTCGGCGAGAGCGGCACCGGCAAGGAGCTTATAGCCAATGCCATACATTTTAACAGCTCCAGGAAGGACGGCCCATTCGTTAAGATAAGCTGCGCCGCGGTTCCTGAAACGCTCCTTGAGGCCGAGCTCTTCGGATACGAGCGTGGAGCTTTTACAGGGGCGGTAAAACAAAAAAAAGGCCGGTTTGAGTTGGCCCACAGAGGAACCATATTCCTCGACGAAATCGGCGAGATGTCTCTTTCCGTACAGGTTAAGCTCCTCCGGGTGCTCCAGGAAAAGGAGTTCGACAGGCTTGGAGGCACGGAGACCCTGACAGCCGACGTCCGTATAATATGCGCAACGCAACGGGACTTGAAAAAAGAGGTTCAGAAAGGGAATTTCAGGGAAGACCTCTACTACAGGCTGAACGTGGTGCCCATCACCCTTCCGCCGCTGCGTGAGCGTAAGGATGATATCCTCCTTCTCGCGAATCATTTTCTCAAATATTATACGGAGCTATACAGGAAAGGCGCGAAGAATTTTTCCTTAGAAGCAAAAGAAGCGCTTCTCAAATATCCTTTTCCAGGCAACGTTAGGGAACTTGAAAATTCGGTTGAACGGGCTGTAGTCCTGGGCAAGGGAGAGGATATACAGCCGTGGGACCTTTCGGAGGAGATGACCGGCAGCCTCGGTGGCGCGATCAAGGCCATTAACAACATTCAGGGCCATGACAACCTGTCCAAGGCGCTGAAAGAATTTGAGAAGCAGTACATAACGAGGGTGCTCGAGGAGACCAAAGGCAACAAGAGCCTTGCGGCCAAGCTTCTTGGTGTTTCGAGAAAGACGCTCTGGGAAAAGTGCAAGATCCTTGAGATAATAAAGAATCCAGACCTATAGAGATAGGCTTTCGCCCGGCTTCAAGATCATAACCGTTACCGGCTTTCCCGCAAGTCCTTTTTTGAATTCCTCCGGATCCTGTTTTATCATGTCAAATGTATTATAATGCATCGGAACCGCTATCCTTGGCTTAAGGAAGCCAACGGCGCGCACGGCGTCTTCGATTCCCATGGTGAAGTTGTCTCCTATCGGGAGAAGGGCGCAATCAATAAAGCTGGTCTCTCCTATGAGAGACATGTCCAGAAAAAGCCCTGTGTCGCCGGCGTGGTATACGGTCTTTTCGTCCATGGTTACAAGGAAGCCACACGGGTTTCCTACCGGTC
>JAKAIQ010000239.1 GCA_021825035.1 Deltaproteobacteria bacterium
TCTGCTCAGGCCTTTCTTATACAGGCGGGCCATAACGCGCCTCGGCGGTAGATTTACCGACGCGGGCGGCATAGACCGGACAGCCGCGGAAAGAACTTTTGCGGCGCTGTCGGATTTCAGAAAAATCCTTTCGGACAATGAGGGGGTAGCCGGCGTTTCCGCTGTCGCCACAAGCGTGGTGAGGAGGGCCAGGAACAGGGATTGGTTCTTAAGCGAGGTGAAAAAAAGGACCGGTTTCAATGTGGAGGTTATATCCGGTGAGGAAGAGGCGAGGCTCACCTCGCTCGGCGTGATGGGCGTGATAGAAGACAGCAGGCACAAAAGGCTTGTCATGGACATAGGCGGGGGGAGTACCGAGTTCATAGCGACGGAAGACGGCCATATTCGTGGCGTCTGGAGCATGGAGATGGGCGTTGTACACTTGACCGAAAGATTTCTTAAAACCGACCCTCCATGTTTCGATGAGCTTAAAGGGCTTGATGATGAAGTAAGAGACGTAATAAGACAACTTAAAGGCTCCATGTTCAGGGAAGGCATAGACCCGGTGGAATATTGCGAAAGCCGTGGGGCTCTGCTTATCGGAACCGCCGGGACCATTACGACCCTGGCGGCCATGGACCAGCGTATGGAGACATACGACAGGGATAAGATCAATAATTATACGCTTTCTCTCGAAAAAGTGAAAAGCATGTATGAATATCTTTCAGGCCTTGCATTAAAGGAAAGAGAGAAGGTTTTGCCCCTTGAGAAAGGGCGAGAAGACCTTATAATACCCGGGGCAGCCGTAACTTGTATTGTCATGGAGTCTTTCGGTTTCTTTCATATTAAAGTGAGCGATGCCGGGCTTCTCGAAGGGATAGTATTGAGGGATGGGGCTTCGGCAGGCAGATGATCTGAAACTACATGTCTGGAGAACTCAAACACATGGAGCATTTCAAGATAAAAGACTCGCTTACGTTTGACGACGTACTTCTGGAGCCTGCTTTTTCTAAAGTCCTGCCGCGAGATGTTGATGTGTCCACAAGGCTTACTAACGAGGTGCGCCTCAACGTACCTCTCATAAGCGCGGCCATGGATACCGTGACCGAGTCACGTCTCGCAATTGCCATAGCTCAGGACGGCGGTATAGGCATCATTCACAAGAACCTGACCATCGAAGAGCAGGCTTCCATGGTTGACAGGGTCAAGAAGTACGAATCGGTGATGATACTCAGGCCTATGACCCTGACCCCGGAGCAAAAAGTATCCGATGCCCTCGAAATAATGAAAAAGGAACAGATATCGGGCTTTCCGATAGTCAAAAACGATGTGCTTGTAGGGATGCTTACGAACAGGGACCTCAGGTTTGAAACCAATCCCGGACGCAGGATATCGGATATAATGACGCGCAAGGTCGTCTCGGCTCCGGTTGGCATTCCTATTGAAAAGGCCAAGGAGATCCTCCACAAACACAGGATTGAGAAACTCCCGATTGTAGACAAAAAGAACAGGCTTAAAGGGCTCATAACGGTAACTGACATCGAGAAAAGGGAGAGGTATCCCAATTCCTGCAAGGACGGGCTTGGCCGGCTCAGAGTAGGGGCGGCTGTGGGCGTGTCATTCGACAGGGAGCCTCGCATGGAGGCCCTCTTGAGGGCCGGAGCGGACGTCATCGTCATTGACACGGCCCACGGTCACAGTAAAGGCGTAATTGAGGCCATAAAATCGACAAAAAAGAATTTTAACTGCCAGCTAATAGCCGGGAATATCGCGACTGCGGCGGCCGCTGACGCCCTAATCAAGGCTGGGGTAGATGCCATAAAAGTCGGTGTTGGGCCCGGTTCCATCTGCACGACGAGGATAGTGACCGGAATAGGCGTACCGCAAATAACGGCTGTGAGCGAGGTCGTAAGCATCGCGAGAAAGAAGAATATCCCTGTGATATCCGACGGTGGAATAAAGTATTCAGGGGATATAACAAAGGCTATAGCTGCCGGAGCCGATTCAATAATGATAGGCGGGCTTTTTGCAGGCACGGACGAAAGCCCCGGTGAGACGATACTTTACCAGGGGAGGACATTCAAAGTCTACAGGGGTATGGGTTCAATAGAGGCCATGAAAAAAGGCAGTAAAGATAGATATTTCCAGGAAGATGTTGAGAGTGAGCTTAAGCTTGTGCCTGAAGGTATAGAAGGACGTGTGCCGCACAAGGGCCCTATATCCTCTACGATATTTCAGCTTATCGGGGGTCTGAAGGCAGGCATGGGGTATTGTGGCGCGAAGACCGTACCGGAGCTCCACGAAAAGGCCCGGTTCCTTAAGATAACCTCTTCGGGCTTAAGGGAAAGCCATGTGCACGACGTGACCATTTCGAAAGAGGCGCCAAACTACAAACAGGACTTCTGAACATCTTATCACCTCAATCCTGTGCGGGCTTTTAAAAACAAGTTAAACACAGAGCACCATGAATATCCATTCACAGAAAATTATTATCCTCGATTTCGGTTCGCAATATACGCAACTCATTGCAAGACGCATAAGGGAAGCGAAGGTATACTGCGAGATTCATCCTTATTACCGCGAGACCGAGTTCATAACTGCATTTAATGCAAAAGGGATAATATTATCAGGCGGCCCATCGAGCGTTTACGACAAGGGCGCCCCGATGATCCTCAAATCGATTTTCGACCTCGGCGTGCCGATCCTCGGCATATGTTATGGGATGCAGCTTACGGCGAGGCTTTTAGGCGGCCGGGTTGGGAGGTCGAAGAGGCGTGAATACGGCCCTGCCATGATAAGCGTGGATTCGACCAGCGCTCTTTTCAAGGACCTGGCGACTGACAGAAAAAACGGACAGGACGTTTTGAACGTGTGGATGAGCCACGGAGACAGGGTTGAGACGCTCCCTGACAGGTTCAAGTCGATAGCTGAGAGCGACAATACCCGGTTTGTCGCGATGGAGGACTCAAGGAGACGCATTTATGGAGTGCAATTCCACCCTGAGGTTGTGCATACGCATGAAGGCTCAAAAATATTAAGGAATTTTCTTTTTCGCATATGCGGCTGTGTGCCTTCTTGGACGATGAAGTCTTTTGTGGAAACGGCCGTGGACGGGATAAGGGAAAAGGTCGGCGGCGCAAAAGTGGTCTGCGGCATAAGCGGAGGGGTCGATTCGGCTGTTGCGGCGGCGCTTGTCCACAGGGCTATAGGAGACAATCTCGCCTGTATATTTGTCGACAACGGCGTGCTTAGAAAAAACGAGGCTGACAAGGTCGAATCGACCCTTAAAAAAAGCTTTAATATGAATATAGATCGGA
>JAKAIQ010000240.1 GCA_021825035.1 Deltaproteobacteria bacterium
GGACGAGGAGTACGCAAAGGCGGGGGCTAAGATAGTATCCACTGAAGAGGTCTTCAGCTCGGCCGATGTCATATTGAAGGTTCAAAAGCCCGTAATGAACGATAAGGCCAAGAAACACGAAGTGGACATGATGAAGGAAGGGGCCATACTTGTGACCTTCATCCAGCCCTATGCCAACCCCGAGTTGGCCGTTAAGCTGGCCGAGAGAAAGATAACCGCGTTTTCCATGGATCTGGTGCCGAGGATATCGAGGGCGCAGATGATGGACGCTCTAAGCTCCATGGCCACTATCGCCGGTTACAAGGCCGTGCTTCTCGCGGCCGACAACCTGAAGAAGTTCCTTCCCATGCTTTCGACCGCCGCCGGCACCATATATCCGGCAAAGACCATCGTGATCGGCGCCGGCGTTGCCGGCCTTCAGGCGATAGCCACGGCAAAAAGGCTCGGCTCGGTGGTTGTTGCCTTCGATACCCGCCCGGCTGTCGGCGAACAGATAAAAAGCCTCGGAGGAGAGTTCGTGCCGCTCGAGGTGGCGCATGGCCAGGCGGAAGACTCCGGCGGTTACGCGAAGGAGATGTCCGCGGACTTCTACAAGCAGGAGCAGGAGATAATCAGAAAGCATACCAAGGACGCGGACGTGGTCATATCCACCGCCCTTATCCCCGGAAAGCCCGCGCCGACGCTCATAACGGAAGAGATGGTCAAGGAGATGAAGTCAGGGTCGGTAATAGTCGACCTTTCCGTAGAGCAGGGCGGCAACTGTATGCTCTCGGAAAAGGGTAAGACTGTAGTCAAACACAACGTAACGATAATCGGCCCGACAAACCTTCCTGCGACTCTTTCGGTGCATGCAAGCCAGCTTTACGCGAAAAATATCCTTAATATAGTTTATCTCCTCGCGCCGGACAAGAAAGAGATCAAGCTCGACATGGATGACGAGATAATAAAGGGCTCCATGGTAACGCATAACGGCGAGATTACGCATGCCGGCGTGAAAGAGGCCGTAAAAAAGGCGAATATCGCCTATCCGAGCGGGATTAGCTCGAGGAGCCATTGGTAAAAATTCAAAGAGGGCCTCTAAGCAGGCCTGTTTTAACACAGCCTCACGGGGCTGAATTTTAAAAGGGAGGAAAGTAATGGAAGGAACATCGCTCAATCTAATCGCGGGACTTTATGTCTTCGTCCTTGCGGGCTTTCTGGGATACCAGGTCATAGCGAGGGTCCCGCCCCTTCTGCATACGCCATTGATGGCCGCCACAAACGCCATCTCAGGCATCTCGCTCGTGGGCTCTCTGGTCATAGCGGGAGCGAATTATAACAGGGTTTGCACCATCCTGGGATTTACGGCGGTAATGGCCTCGACGATAAACGTAGTGGGCGGATTTTACATTACCGATCGAATGCTAAAAATGTTCAAAAAAGGGAAGGATAGCAAAAAATGACAAACCATCTCCTGGAATTCGCTTATCTTATATCCTCCGCGCTTTTCATTATGGGTCTTAAGGACCTGAGTTCGCCAGAGAGCGCCAGAAGAGGTATGTTTTTTGCCGAAATAGGCATGGGAATGGCCCTGGCCGGAACATTGCTCCATCATGAAATAGTAAGCTACGAATGGATAATAATAGGGCTTGTGATAGGCACCGTAATCGGCATTCCCATGGGCAGGGTCAAGATGACCGCCATGCCCCAGCGAATAGCGCTTTCACATGCGTTCGGAGCATTGGCGGCCGCTCTCGTCGGGGTGGCAGAGTATTATCGCCACGCCGGCAATCTCGGTACCGTAAGGATGGTAGCCGTTGGATTTGAGGTGCTTCTGGGCTCGCTAACGTTCACCGGAAGCCTCATAGCCTCGGGAAAGCTGCATGAGACGATCAGGGGTTCATGGACTTACAGGGGAAAGAATATCGTGACTTTTATCCTCCTTGCTTCCCTTGTTTCCATTCTCATTTATCAGGTGGCGGTGCCGGGGTCGATGACGCTCTTCTACGCCATGATACCGATAGCCTTCGTATTCGGCGTGCAGCTCGTGATGCCAATAGGCGCCGCGGATATGCCGGTAGTCATATCGATTCTCAACTCATACGCCGGACTTGCCGGGTCGGCCACCGGCTTCGTCATTGGGAATAACGTCCTCATTATAGCGGGCGCCCTTGATGGAACGTCCGGCCTGTTGCTTTCGATCCTTATGTGCCGGGCGATGAACCGGTCAGCCGCTAACGTCTTTTTCGGCGGTTTGGGCGCCTCTGCCCCGGCGCCGGCCGTGAAGAAACCGGCTCCGCAGGCGGTAGCGGCAATAGCCGTAAAATCCGCTGAAGAGGCTAAGCCGGCCGTCAAGAAGGTAATGCCGGACGAAGCGGCGGTTCTCTTCAGGGAAGCCAAGAAGGTCATTATCGTCCCGGGTTACGGCATGGCCGCGGCGCAGGCCCAGCATGTCGTTGGCGAGTTCGCTTCCATGCTCAAGAGTAAGGATATTCATCTTAAGTTCGCGATACATCCGGTGGCCGGCAGGATGCCCGGCCACATGAACGTGCTCCTTGCAGAGGCCGGGATTCCGTATACCGACCTTATTGAAATGGAGGAGATAAACCCGGAATTCGAAGAAACCGACATCGCCCTCGTGATCGGCGCAAACGACACCACGAACCCCGCGGCGCGCCATGACAAGAGCAGCCCGATTTACGGCATGCCGATACTCGATGTTGACAGGGCAAAGCGGGTAATAGTCTGCAAGCGTGGCATGGCTCCAGGTTTTGCCGGCATAGACAACGAACTGTATCTCGACAAGAAGACCTGGATGCTCTTCGGAGACGCCAAGGATTCGATAAGCAAGGTCATAGGGTCTTTCAAAGACCCGAACCTGAAGGCCTCAGCTCCACCCATCGAAGAGCCGGCGCAGGCGGCCCCCGCCGAGGGAGGTTCGCCCGTCAAGAAGATAACGGTTGAAGATGCCGCGAATCTCTTCAAGAAGTCAAAGAACGTGATCGTCGTTCCGGGTTATGGCATGGCCGCGGCGCAGGCCCAGCATGCCGTAGGCGAGTTCGCCGAACTCCTTAAGTCGAAGAACGTTTCCGTGAAGTTCGCGATACATCCGGTGGCCGGCAGGATGCCAGGCCACATGAACGTGCTCCTGGCAGAGGCGGGCGTGCCGTATACGGACCTCATTGAAATGGAGGAGATAAACTCAGAATTTCCTGAAGCCGACGTGGCCATAGTAATCGGCGCAAACGACACCACGAACCCCGCGGCGCGCCATGACAAGAGCAGCCCGATTTACGGCATGCCGATACTCGA
>JAKAIQ010000241.1 GCA_021825035.1 Deltaproteobacteria bacterium
CGGCTATTAAAAAGCCCCAGATGGAGCCTCCCTTATTTTTCCGCCTGTCTTTTGTCATTCAATAAATAACCGCAGGATAGAGCACATAAGAGCGCCGCATCGGGCCCGATGCGGCGCGTTAAGAGGCTTTTTAACTTGCCTTCTGGTAGGTATCTCTGAATATATACCAGCTCTTGAGATAATCAAGCGCTCTTTTGACCTCGATATCCCCGCCATCAGGCCCTTTCTCGCCGGTATCATCAATCCTTATCTTCTCTTCGGGCTTCTTCGGAGACTTGTCTTTTGCCGTCTTTGATTCTTTCTCCGGCGCAAAATGGCCTTCGAGGTCTTTTTCTTTCAGATGGAAACCTTTTGAGGCGTCTCCGAATATTATATCCGGTTCGATTCCTTTGGCCTGAATGGATCTGCCGGAAGGCGTATAATATTTGGATGTGGTAAGCCTTACGGCCGACCCATCGGAGAGCGGTATTATCGTCTGCACGGACCCCTTGCCGAAAGTCTGTGTTCCCATGATTATGGCACGTTTGTGGTCCTGAAGCGCGCCCGCAACGATCTCCGAGGCGCTTGCGCTCCCGCCGTTCACAAGCACTATTATCGGGAAGTCCGTCCGCCCCTTGGAACCTGACGCGTCGAATGTCATGTCCTGACCCGGCGCCCTGCCCTTTGTATATACTATTAGCCCGGATTTGATGAATTCATTCGATACCGCCACCGCTTCCTGTAGAAGTCCTCCGGGATTGTTTCTCAGATCAAGGATGAGGCCTTTAAGCTTTCCATTCTTCGGTGTAACATCCTTAAGCGCTTTTTCAAGGTCAGTGTCGGTGTTCTCCTGGAACTGGGCGATGCGAATATAGCCGAAGCCATCTTCGAGCACCTTAGACTTGACGCTTTTTACCTTTATTGTAGCTCTCATAAGGGTAAAGGTCTTAGGCTCTACCAGGCCTTCCCTTACTATCGTGATGGTAACAGGCGTGTCTTTCGGGCCTCTCATAAGGCCAACTGCCTCATTAATCGACATATCCTTGGTGTACTTGTCGCCAATCTTGACAATCTTATCGCCGGCAAGTATCCCGGCCTTGAAGGCAGGCGTGTCTTCGATAGGAGCGATAACGGTAAGGACGTTATCGCGAAGCCCTATCTCTATGCCTATGCCGCCGAAGCTGCCTTTCGTATCTATCTGCATGTCGGCGTATTCTTGAGCGGTCATATAGCTCGAATGCGGATCAAGCCCCCTTATCATCCCTTTTATGGCGTTCCGTATAAGTTCTTTCGTATCTACCGGTTCGGCATAGTTTTCCTTAACTATGGCCAGGACATCGGTAAATATCTTCAAACTCTCATAAGTATTGTTGGATACGGCTACTACCTTCTGTGATAATCCCCAGGATACCATGGTAAAAACAAAAACGGCTATGAACACCCCCCCCAGGAACCTGGGATTGGTAAATCTCTTGATCATTTATTATACTCCTCCTCTTCTATTCTACCGCCCTGGCTGTGGAACCCGAAAACCGATCGCCCGCTTGCCGGCTGCGCGCAGTGAGCGCGGTGGAATCTACTTTCTTATATTTGCAAGATTCCCCTGAAGTCAGGGGATTTCAAGAAGTCTACTTTCTAATAAACCATATTATTCGATTAAAAGAAAGTGAAATCAAAATTATCCGGATGCGGCGCCATCCCCCGGCCAGGAGAAGTCACTGAAGGCGAAATATTCCTTATCTTTTCTGCAGCCAGGCCATCGGATCCCTCGGCACCCCGCGCTGACGTATCTCGAAATAAAGGCCTGAGGAATTTGTTGGGCCCGTATCGCCGACATAGCCGACCTCGTCTCCCTTACTTACGGCGTCACCGCGCGATTTCAGCGCCTTTGACAGATGCGCAAACAAAGTATAATAACTGCCTCCGTTGTCTATTATCAATACGAGTCCATACCCCTTAAGCCATCCAACATAAATAACCTTTCCATCATAAATGCTCCTTACCGGAGCTCCGACAGGCGCCTCGATGATGATCCCGTTATTGAAGGTCACGGTTTGGAATTTAGGATTCCTGACCCTGCCATAAAACGAAACGACATTGCCGGCTACCGGCATCTTGAGCCTTCCCTTCATGGCGGCAAAGCCGCGTCCGTGAAAGCCTTCAGGCTCGTCTTCCGCCGGCCTTAATTGATTCAGGAGTTTGGTGAGGTCGAGGGCGGCCTGTTCAAGCTCTTTTATGTTTCTTTCACGCCTGCTCCTGTCCAGCCTTATGCTGGCCAAAAGGACCTTTTTTTCCCTGCGAACCGCCTCGGCCTCGTTCTTTTTGACGAGCGCGGAGCGCCTTGCCGAATTCATTTCTCCGTACAATTGATCAAGTTTTGCTTTTTCGCTTTTCAGCCTCAGCAGATTCTTCTCATATCTGTCGATGAGTTTGGAATCCGAATCCATTATCATAGTCAGATATTTGTGCTTCATGGCGAGATCGGTTGAAGATTCGGATGAAAAAAGAACCAGAATCATCTCCCCCCGGCGCATCTCGTACATCGCCTTTAATCTCTGTTTAAGCCGCCCGGCAAGCGCCTTTCTCTCTTTTTTCAGGCCGTTTATATCGGAGTTCGTTGCGGCAATCTTTTTTTGTATCGCGCCGAGCGAGGTCTCGATCGTCTCAAGTTCCTCTCTTTTTTCCACAAGGCTCTTATTGATTCCATCCATTTCCCCGAGGATCGATCCCTCTTTATCAGAGACGGTCTTAAGGCTTTCTTTCTCCCGCCTTATCCTTTTTTTTACATCCTCCAGCTTTTTTTCTTTTTTGACAATATCCTTCTTAGTGGCGCTGAAGGCGCAAAAAGGCGGCGAAAAAAAGATGCTCAGCGCCAGAAAGAACGTTACCCACGACTTCTTCATACCCTCAGTAATTTACCTATAGACACCAGGCTTCCGACTGTGCCCATGAATATGCCGGCGAACATCAGCGAAATGATCACTGAATAAAGCGGCACCGGCATATCGGCCATAAAACTCAAGTACGGAGGTATTTCGGATAAGACGACAAGCCTGCACCCCTCAAGAAGAATAAAAGCCAGAGCGCCGCCGACAAGCCCCTGAACGGCCCCTTCAATAAAAAAAGGCACCCTGATGAACATATCCGAAGCCCCCACCAGCCTCATTATCTCTATCTCTGCTTTCCTCGCATATACGGCAAGTCTTATCGTGTTTGAGATTATAAAGACGGTAGCCGCCGCCAGAAAAACTCCGACTACCGTAGCGGCCCCTTCAAAAAACTTCAAAAAGCCGGAAAATAGATCG
>JAKAIQ010000242.1 GCA_021825035.1 Deltaproteobacteria bacterium
CGGTGAACTACGCGGGGCTTCTTCTCATGGCGCTCGGCATAATACTTTTTATCCTCGAGATAAAGATAGCGAGCTACGGGCTTTTGACGATAGCCGGGATAATAAGCCTGCTTCTCGGCTCGCTCATGCTTTTTGAATCGTCGCCGTTCATCAGGCTTTCGATGTTAGTCGTGCTTCCGGCCGTGGTCTTCATGGCCGCCTTCGTCTCGGGGACGATGTACTACGCGCTCCGCATCCGCCGGAGAAGGCCGGTGAGCGGAGCGGAGTCGCTTGTGGGCAGGGAGTGCCTCGCGGCGGATGACTTCAACGGCGACTTGCGGGGCAGGGTCTTCATGGCGGGCGAATACTGGAACGCGGTTTGCGACATGCCCGTCAAAAAGGACGAAACCCTGAGGGTCGTGGAGGTAAACGGGCTTCTTTTAAAAGTCTCGAAAAAATGATATAGATGGACTGGCGATAAAAAAGGAGGGATTATGCAATATTTCGGCGTCGGGACTCTGCTTCTGATCGGCATAGCGGTTCTTTTCTTCTGGAGCGCGATAAAGATACTGCCGGAGTATGAAAGGGGCGTCGTCTTCTTTCTCGGAAGGTTCCAGTCGGTGAAAGGCCCCGGCCTCATAATACTCCTTCCCGGCGTGCAGAGGATGATAAGGGTGAGCCTGAGGACGGTCGCCCTCGACGTCCAGCCGCAGGACGTCATCACGAGGGACAACGTCTCGGTGCGGGTGAGCGCGGTAGTCTATTTCCGGGTGATGGGGCCGGACAGGGCGGTGATAGCCGTGGAGAACTTTCTCTACGCCACGAGCCAGCTCGCCCAGACCACGCTCCGGAGCGTATGCGGGCAGGCCGAGCTCGACGACCTTCTTGCCGAAAGGGAGAAGATAAACAAGCAGATCCAGGAGATACTCGACAAGCAGACCGAGCCGTGGGGCATAAAGGTCAGCCTCGTCGAGATAAAGGCCATAGACCTGCCGGAAGAGATGAAGCGGGCGATGGCGATACAGGCCGAGGCCGAAAGGGAAAAGAGGGCGAAGATAATAAACGCGGAGGGCGAGTTCCTCGCCGCCCAGAAGATATTCGACGCCTCGGAGGTCATGAGCAAGAACCCGGTGGGCCTGCAGTTGAGGTATCTGCAGACCCTGACCGAGATAGCCGCGGAAAAGAACTCGACTATAGTCTTCCCTCTTCCCATGGAGTTCATCAAGCCTTTCTTGAAGCTGGTCAAGACGGACGAGGACAAATAGCCAGGGACGGCTCAACCCCGGCACATAGACGCAGACGGCATGAACGGAACGAACGCAACCGGACACAGGCAAAGGCTGAAAGAAAGGTATCTCAAGGGGTCTATCGACGGATTTCACGACTACGAGATACTCGAACTCCTCCTTACCTACGCGATACCGAGGAGGGACGTCAAGCCGCTCGCCAAGACCCTCATCCGGCATTTCAAGGGCCTCAAAGGGGTCTTTGAGGCGGACATCGAGGAGCTTTCCGCGATAAAGGGCGTCGGCTGGAACACCGCCGTTTTTCTGAAGCTTCTCAAAGAGGCCGCTTATGCGTATCCCCTGGAAGAAAGGGAGGCCCGGGGTGCGATCCGTTCGCCGGGGCAGGCGATAGGCCTTCTCGAAGCCTCCGGCGCCCTGAAAGCGGGCGAGAAGCTCCTGGCCCTCTGCCTCAATTCGAAAAACGAGGTGATGGAGGTCGAAACGATACATGAGGGCGCTATCGGCATGTCTTCCATATCGGCGAGGAGCGTGATAGAGAAGGCGATAAGGCATAACGCGCGCTCCCTGATATTCGTCCACGCCGTCTCCGGCGGCCTCGCGCCGTCGAATACGGAAAAATATCTCTGCCGGGAGCTATCCTCGGCGGCGGCGGCCGTGGATATAATCGTCCATGACTATCTGATAAGCGCGGGCAGGGGGTTCCTCAGCGGCCGCGAAAAAGGCTGGCTCAAGTAGCCCTGACAAGGTTTCGCGCCCGGCGTGACGGCCGGGACGGCATGCTCATTGCTTCAGCATCTCCGGGATAGGCGCGAGATAGACGACGTTGCGCGAAAGGTCCTTGGCGCGGTACATCGCCCTGTCGGCTATCTTCAGGAGCTCTTTCTTGTCCTTCGTGTGGACGGGGTAGCTCGCCACGCCGATCGAGACCGTGATCCTGACGTCCATGTTTTCGTCCGCGAGAAAGCGGTGATTCTCCACGGCGCTTCTTATCCTCTCGGCCACGTTGCAGGCCGCGTTGCAATCCGCGTCCAGAAGGATGACGACGAACTCGTCTCCGCCGTACCTTATGGCCGTATCCACCTCTCTCACGCACTTGCCGAGGACCCTTGCGGCCTCGACGAGCGTCTTGCTGCCCACGAGATGGTCGTTAAGGTCGTTTATCATCTTGAAATTGTCGATATCGAGAAAGAGGACGGTCACCGGCGTGAGGAGCCTTTCGGCCCGTTTGATCTCCCTTTCGAGCGCCATGTCGAGATACTTGCCGTTGTAGAGGCCGGTGAGGGAGTCGATGAAGGCCATCTCCTTCGCCTCCGAGTACTTCCCGGCGTTCTCGAAGGCGCTCGACGCGTGCTCGGCGAGAAAGGCGGCGTTCTTTATGTCGCGCATGCCGTACCCGGCTCCGCCGGGCCGGCCCAGGGCGAGCATGAAGCCGGCCACGCCCTCTCCCCTTGTCACCGGGGCGAGAAGGACGGCGCCGAAGCCGTCGAGCTTCTCGCCCCCTTCGTTGAATTCCGCCCCGTCCGTTACGGTCACGCTGTGGAATCCCCTCAAATCCTTTTCGAGGCGCTTCCTGAAAACGTTCACTATTTTTTCGGCGTCGCCGAGGCCGATCTGCCTCAGCGCCTTTATTTCGAGCTGTTTGCCGTCCCCTCCGCCGTAAAAGGCGAGGATGCCCGCGTCAGCCGGTATTATCTGCATCATCGCGTCGAGCGAGATGTTGTAAAGCCTTGCCATGTCGATCGTCGAAAGCACCGTTTTCGAGACCTCGAAGAGCCTGATGGACTGTTTCATCGACCAATTCTCTTCGAGGAGCTTTTTTTTCTCCATGCAGCCCGCGACGGTAAGGACGAGTTCATCCTCGTTGAGAGGCTTCCTTATGTAGTCGAAGGCCCCGTTCTTCAGCGCCTCCACCGCGGTATCGACCGTTCCGTGGCCGGTCACCACGATGACGTCCGTGAGCGTATTTCGCTGCTTGGTCCTCCGAAGGACCTCAAGCCCGCCCGTGTCCGGCATGACGAGATCCGTTATGACGATGTCGAAATCCTCATGTTCGAC
>JAKAIQ010000243.1 GCA_021825035.1 Deltaproteobacteria bacterium
CTTCGATGAGTATGCTCACCCTTCTGTTGAGGTCGTCGGCGGGATTCTGCCGGTCTATGGGGATATTGTCGGCGAAGCTCGTCACCTTCGTTATCTTCTTCGGTTCAAGGCCGTCTTTTATAAGCTCCCTTCTCGCGGCGTTCGCCCTGTCGGCGGCAAGCTCCCAGTTGGTGTAGTCGTCGCCGGGATACTGGCGGTTGTCCGTGTGGCCTTCTATCGCGATGTTGTTCGGGATATCCTTCAGGGTGTCGGCAATGACCTTTATGACCTCCCTGCCCCTGGGAAGGAGCGTTGCCTTTCCCACCTCGAACATCGGGCTTTTCTCAAGCTCCATCAGCTCGAGCCGCACCCCGTCGTTGGTGGTGAATATCATTATCTGGTCCTTGTAGGCCTCGAGCTTTTCCTCGACAATCTTGTTGAGTTCGAGGGCTATCGTTTCCTTTACGACCCCGGTTTTCTTTATGTCGCCCGGCTCAGGGTCGAGCTTTATGGGGTTGCCCTGCATCATCGACATGCCCTTCGCCCCACCGGCCTCCGTGCCTTTGAAGATGGTATAGCTGCGGAAGTATTGCGCTATCGCCTTCTTCGTGTCCGCCGAGAGCATAGCTATCAGCCAGAGCACCATGAAAAGGGCCATCATGGCGGTTATGAAGTCCGCGTACGCCACCTTCCACGCGCCTCCGTGATGGCCTCCGCCGTGCCCCTTCTTGACGATCTTTTTTATGACTACGACCGGCTCTATGTTGTTCCTTGATTCATCGGACATATCAAGCCATGGGCCCAGGGTTTATTTTTTACGAACCGTATTTTCAAGCTCCTTGAACGACGGCCGGGAGTCGCTGAAAAGAACCCTCCTTGCCGCCTCCACGGCCATAAGGGGAGGCACGTCCTTCGCAAAGGAAAGCACGGCGACCTTTATGGCCTCCAGATACTTGCCCTCTTCCCGCGCCCTGTGCTCCAGGTGGCTTCCGATGGGGCCGAAGAACCCGTAGCATAGAAGTATGCCGAGGAACGTCCCGACGAGGGCCGCGGCCACGCTGTGGCCGATGACGCTCGGCGGCTCGCTCATCTTGCCCATGGTTATGACGACCCCGAGCACGGCGGCGACTATCCCGAATCCCGGAAGCGAGTCGGCCATTTTCGTTATGGCCGACGGGGCCACCGTGGCCTCTTCGTGGTGCGTGTCGGATTCTATCGTCAGCATGTCCTCCAGCTCCATCGGCCTTACGCCGACTATGAGGACCCGCAGGTTGTCGCAGAGCGAGGCTATGGCGTGGTGATTCTTGAGGATATCGGGATATTTGGCGAACATGGGGCTTTTTTCCGGGGATTCTATGTCCTTCTCTATGCCCAGCGCCCCTTCCTTCTTCATCTTCGAGAATATGGCGTAGAGCAGGCTCAAGAGGTTCAGGTATTGCTTCTTGCCCGTTTTGTCGCCGCCGAGAACCGAGGGCATACTTTTCGCTATCTTGAAGAGCAGTTTCGGGGGACAGGTTATGAAGAGCGACCCGACGGCCGCGCCCACTATGATTATGAATTCCGAGGGCTGGACAAGGACGAAGATATTGCCTTTCTCGAGGAGATAGCCTCCGACGATGGAGCCGAAGACTATCGCCATGCCTATGATCGGAAACATGAAGTCTACCTCTGCGGATTATTTGAGCCTTGCCGCGCCTTTAGCGCGGGCCGCGGCATGTTTCAAGCCGCGTCCCCGGCGGCCCGGAGTTCTTTCGATATTGCACGAATTCCTATTAAGATTTATCGGAATTTGCGCGCAAAACTTGAATGGTTCCTTCATCCCTCGCGGCAAACGGCCCTGCGTCCGGCGCGGGGGCGCGCTAAAATATAATTGGCAATTTGCCGGTTTTTGTGCTATATAAGAGGAGATTCCCTGTCCGCGTAACCGTTCAAAAGAGAAGGATGGAGTCGTGTGCGCGGCAGCGTCAGCCGCCCTTTTTTCCAACAAACGGAGGTAGCCATGTTTGAAGGACTGTTGCAACCGATGCACCTTTTGCTCATACTGGTGATAGTGCTCATAATCTTCGGCCCCGGGAAACTCCCGCAGATAGGCGCAGGCCTCGGCAAGAGCATAAGGGAGTTTAAAAAGGCCATGTCCGATGGCGACGAAAAAAAGGAGCTTGCATCGAGCGCCAAGAGCGAGACGGTAAAAGAAGAAAAGAAGACGACCTGAGGCCTTCGCCCGGCGGGCGTCCTTCTCCCCTCCCATCCACTCGCACCCGGCTTGACGTTCAATGCCCTGCGGCAGGCAGCGGGGCATCAAAGTTTCAACTGGAAGCCGCAGCTCGCGCAGCCGGGAAATGAACCTACTCGCGGCAAGTTCCGGGGCATCGAAAACCTCCTTATGGAACTCGCGCGCAAGCCGGTAAATTAGCCCTGAAAAAATTAAAGGCCTCGCCGTTCCGTAGGGTCGATCGCCGCGTTGAGCGTTCCGGCATTCGGCGGTAGCTTGCGGACTTGAGGTTGTCGCGCGACCGGGTGAAACGCCATGCGACGGATAGCCTTTCATGTCGCGGGCCGATCGCTTCGCAAACCCCAAAAATGTCGGAAAACGGCTTGACACTTATACCCGGATTGCATAAAATGTTGCGGTCGAAGGGTTTCCCGGTTACGGTCGGCTCATGCTTAACCGGTCTTCCGCACAATAATAGGGCCCATAGCTCAGTTGGAAGAGCCACCGGCTCATAACCGGTCGGTCCCTGGTTCGAGTCCAGGTGGGCCCACCATTCACTCGAGCGCAAATCCAGTCATCCCAGGAGGGAGATTGCTAAACACCATCAGGCTGCTTGAACGGATACAGAAGATAGACCTTGAAATAAAGGCCGCTGAGGACGAGGAGAAGTCCGGCAACGCGAACATGGAAAGGCTCTCCTCGGAGATAAAGATCGCCGGGGCCTCGATGCAGGCGCTCTCCGCTGAGATCGAGGAGCTTTCGGCCGCGAGGCGCGCCGTCGAAGAAAGAATCCGTGAAAACGCCGAGAAGATAAAAAAGGACGAATCTCGGATAAGCGATATAAAAAACACCAAGGAGTTGAACGCCCTTACCAGGGAGATAAGCTCCGCCAACAAGGCCCGCAAACAGAACGAGCAGGAAAAATCGGCCCTCGACTCGAAGATCGAAGAAAAAAAGGCCTCTCTTGACGCGACCGACGCGAGCGTAAAGGAAAAGACCGAATCCCTCGGACGGCTTGCGGAGGAGGTTAGGGGCAAAAAGGCGGCTTGGG
>JAKAIQ010000022.1 GCA_021825035.1 Deltaproteobacteria bacterium
CTGGCAGAAAGAGCTGGCTACGGTAATTTCTCATGTAAGGGAAAGAAAGAACCTGCATATCCACGGGCCGGAAGGTTCTGGAAAGAGCGCCCTTCTCGAATGGGTTTTTAACAACTGGAAAGATGTTGACGGTTCGCTTATACCTCTTTACTGCACAAAAAGCGCGACGCTCCGTAAGATCCTCCTGCAAATGGCGGAAGGCTTGCTCGAACATTTAAAGAGCCTTAAAGACATCGATAGACATGGTATTCCCGGAGAAATTAAGAATATCGCGGAAATTAAGAAACTTGATATAAGGTCTCTTAAAAGGATCGTCCTGAATTATGTCAAGGATGGCGGATTCTGCGTGCTCCTTGACCACCTTGAATTCGTCACACCTAAGATCAACTCATTTCTGACTGTCCTTCACGAAAAAACGCCGGTAATTACGGCGAGCAGAGAGAGTTGGGATTTGACGGATTATGCCTTCAAGGGCAGATTTGAGTTTTCTCTTTATCATTTCCCGAAGCTCAAGGTTGAAAACCTGAACCGTGAAGACGCGTGTATTCTGATGATGTACCTTCATGGGAATATGCAGACTAAAATTCCCGGTATATACTCGCAATTCAAGGACATATTTAATATAACCCGCGGGAACCCGGCCATGATCGTAAAGATATTCGAAAAGGCCGGATATCCTGGTTATCTGTACGGAGGCAAATTGAACCTGAAGCTGATCCTCCTGGATTGCCGGATAGATACGCTCACCGTATGATAATAACTCAAAGCCCCTGGAGCTGCCACTAAGCTTAAATCATGGATCTACTCGATGAGTACCAGAAAAGAGGCCTCACTGTTACGCTCAGGGTAGTTGAGGAGATTATCCATGACATTGAGCGCACTTTAACGGAAGGTGAGCGTCATGGCATTTTTAAAGATATGCGGGATGATATTCAGGCGGATAATAAGGCTGAAATCCTTTCAAAATTGCCGGTGATACGGGAACGGATAACGGATGTTAAGGATGCTTTCGGTCTTGAAAAAATTTACCGGGAAAATACTAATGAGGTTCTCGGCAGATTGAATTTCTGCTGGGAAATACTTATTGGCTCTAAAGCGAAAGGGCTGGCTGGATATGGCAGTGTATCGAAAGGGCTGGATGAGGTCCTCGACCCGCAGATGGACGCGATAATAAAGCTGATCGAGGAAATTACCAAGGTCTTGAAAAGTCATTAACGGACTGGGTTTGCTTCTGTAAAGGTTATCTGTAAAATTGATGAGGAGAGGGAATTGACCATGTCAAAAATCAAAATGATAACAGCAAGGGAGATCCTGGATTCAAGGGGGAATCCTACCGTTGAAGTCGATGTAGTCCTCGAAAGCGGCGCTTTGGGAAGGGCGGCCGTACCCTCAGGGGCCTCGACGGGGAGTAAAGAAGCTGTGGAACTGAGGGACGGTGACCGGTTGCGCTATCTCGGCAAGGGTGTTCTAAAGGCGGTCGCGAATGTAAACAAAATTATCGCGCCTCCACTTATCGGGAAAGACCCGTTAAGGCAAAAAGATATCGATGAACTCATGATAAGTCTCGACGGGACCGAAAATAAGACAAAATTGGGGGCCAACGCCATCCTGGGCGTTTCCATTGCGGTGGCAAAGGCGGCGGCGCAGGATGAAAAGGTATCTCTTTTCAGGTATCTCGGCGGCGAAAGCGCACGCCGGCTTCCTGTCCCGTTCCTTAACATCCTTAACGGCGGCAAGCACGCCGATAACAACGTCGATATTCAGGAGTTTATGATAGCGCCCGTAGGCGCCGCATCCTTCAAAGAAGCCCTGAGAATGGCTGCGGAGGTATATCATAATCTGAAGGCGGTTTTAAAAGACATGGGTCTGAGTACCGCTGTTGGGGATGAAGGAGGATTTGCTCCGGATCTGTCTTCAAATGAGGAGGCTATACAGGTTATCATCACAGCTATTGAAAAGGCAGGGTATAGACCGGGTGAAGACATTTCCATAGTTTTAGATCCGGCCGCGAGCGAATTCTACGAGGACGGCAGCTATGTCTTAAAGGCCGACGACAGCATGTTGTCTCCTGAAGAGATGGTCGAATACTACGAGAGTCTAACCTCCAAATACCCTATCATATCGATCGAAGACGGGCTGGCGGAGGATGACTGGGATGGCTGGAAGGTCCTTACGCAAAAATTAGGGAAGAGATTTCAGCTTACAGGCGATGATATATTCGTTACAAATCCCAAAATATTGGACAAAGGGATAAAAAAAGGCATAGCCAATTCCGTACTTATCAAGCTCAACCAGATCGGAACCCTGTCCGAAACATTGGAAACCGTCGAGACGGCAAAAAAAGCCGGATATACCTGTGTGTTTTCGCACCGTTCCGGGGAAACCGAGGATTCATTTTTAGCGGATGTAGCCGTCGCAACAAACGCCGGGCAGTTAAAGACCGGGGCACCTGCAAGATCAGAAAGGCTGGCAAAGTATAATCAGCTCCTTAGAATCGAAGAAGAGCTGGGCGAGAAAGCGGTCTTTAAGGGAGAACTCTGCTGGTGAGGATATTTATATGATGGAGACAGATATCCCCGGTTTTGGCCGGGTAGAATTGAAGTATCTGGTATCGGACTTCACGGGCACCCTGTCAGTAGACGGCAAGCGTTTGCCCGGAATAAGGGAGCAATTAAATAAGCTGGCCGAATCGCTCGAAGTGCACATCCTGACGGCGGATACTTTCGGCACCGTTCAGTCAGAGCTTGCAGGAGTTGATTGCGTTATTCATATATTATCAGTACCGGATCAGGATTTTAAGAAAGAAGAATACGTAAGAAAACTCGGCTGCGAAACTGTTATCGCAATTGGCAACGGCAACAATGACAGGCGAATGCTCAAGATTGCAAGAATCGGGATAGCCGTGACAGAAGGGGAAGGCTGTTCAGTCGCTGCTTTAATGAACGCCGAAATACATGTAAGAAATGCCTGTGATGGATTAAACCTTATACTTAACCCGGAGAGATTAAGAGCAACGCTCAGGTTTTAGAAAAACGGCCAGAAACCCCCGGCCTTTAGGCCGGGGAAAGGTTCATTAATGGATGCTAAAGGACTTTACATAACTATGTGCTAAGGGAGTCCGGTGTTTTAACGGCTTAAAAATAAAGTTAGAATTTTTTATCCCTTTTTTCCACGTCTATCTTATGTATCGTAAGTATCTTTTTTATTATGTTCGTCGTTGACTTGCCTTTGACAAGCGGTATCCGCGCAACTTTCCCTCCCGCCTCCATGACCACGCCGGCGCCCACTATCTGCCCGGAGGCCCAGTCAGCCCCCTTGGCGAGAACGTCGGGCTTTATGGCTGTTATGAGCCTGATGGGCGTTTCCTCGTTAAAGAGGATGACGTAGTCCACGGAGCAAAGCGCGCTCAATACCTCGGCCCTTTCCTTTTCGGGGACGATCGGCCTCAAGTCGCCTTTAATCGCCCTTATAGATGAGTCGCTGTTGAGACCGACTATCAGGGCGTCGCCCATTGACCGCGCCTTTCTCAGGTATCTCACGTGCCCTGCGTGCATGATGTCGAAGCATCCGTTGGTGAAGACAATCTTCTTGCCTTCTTTACGCAGGATTCTTACGTCCTCGAGAGCCTTTCCAAGCGAGACGGTTTTTCCCATTTTTCCCTTTTGCGCGACATTAATTGATAAGCGTCCTCGCGAGCGTGAGGACCTGAACCTCTGCCCCGGCCCTTTCAAGCGTTCTTGCGCATTCACGTATCGTTGCCCCTGTCGTGAAGACATCATCGACGAGAAGGACGGTCTTGTTCCCGAAGGCCTTGCCATCCGTTACGGCAAACGCGCCTTTTATATTGTCTTCACGCTCCTTTAGCTTCAGGTTTGCCTGGGCGTCCGTATCGCGGACCCTTTTCAGGTTCAGGCAATCCACTTTCACTGAAAATTTTTTGGCCGCCTCGCGGGCGAGAAGGAGCGATTGATTGAAACCGCGCCTGCGTAGCCTCTTTTTATGAAGCGGGACCGGAACGACGACGTCGGGCCTTGCCGAGAATTCCGTTCCGTCCGATGCGAGCCTCCCCAGGTAACCCGCAAGCTCGACCGCGCCGTTATACTTGAATCTGTGTATGGCATCGACAATCGCCCCTTCATAGGCAAAGGCGCTTCGAGCCTCCTTAAAAGGCTTTTTTTCAGTTATGCAACTGCCGCAAAGCCGCGTCGGGATGTTCGCCCGGTCACAGCCATAAGCGATGAACGGGATCCCGCAGAGCGCGCAGAAAGGAGGGGTAATCCTCTTTGAGAGGAGTTTCCCGCGGCATTTCGGGCAAAGTATCCCGTCCATGACCATGACCCTGCATAACGGGCAGACGGGAGGGAAGATGATGTCCAGAAAATAGCTTAACATGGGCATGCCTCATGATTTAACGCCATTTTTAACATATCTCCGGCGATCTTTCAATGAGACATGCTATCACTTCGAAAAGAGACAAAGCAATCGTGGTATCCGGCGATCACTCGAAATCCCCGGCGGAGTTCCTTTCAGGCGGGTTGGCGGCAGGTATTGTTATATGGAAAGTCGTTCCCCGGCCAGGGGCGCTCTCGACGGTTATTTCGCCATCGTGTTCCTTTACGATCCCGTAGCTTATTGAAAGCCCTATGCCGGTCCCTTTCCCCGGCTCCTTGGTCGTGAAGAACGGATCGAAGATGCGTTTAAGGTTGTCAGCCGGTATGCCGACTCCGCTATCGCTTATGCTCAGAACCGCGCATGGTTTTCCCCCAGCGCTTTCAGCCGAAGTCCTAATCTCGAGGACGCCCCCTTTCGGCATGGCATCCCGTGCGTTCGTCACAATGTTTATTATGACCTGCTCAAGCCTTACCGGAGAGCCGAGTATCAAAGGCAGCGGCTTAAGGTCCATCCTCACTTCTATCGCATGGCTCGACAGAAGCTCCTTTATCATGACGAAGGCCTCGTTTATGACCCTGTTCAGGTCTGTAGGCGCCATCGCGGGAGCGTCTTTTCTTGAGAATATCCTCAGGTGCTTTATGACGCTCTCCATTTTCTTTATGGCGTGGAGGATGAGTTTGACCTTTTCATGGCAGGCAGACCCTTCATCCAAAGACTCGACCATGTTCTGCGAAAGCCCCTTGATTATCGTGACCGGCTGGCTCAGTTCATGGGCGAGGTCCGAAGCGAGTTCGCCCAAAACGCTCATCTTGCTCGATTGAACGAGTTGGTCCCTGGTTTCTTTCAAGAGGCGGTATGCTCCCTCAAGTTCCTCTTCGGATCTGTCGATCTCCTTGACCATCTGGAGGATCCCTGTCCTGAAGTCCTCGAGATAATCTATCCTTTTCTTGATCTCCTCCCTTGCGGCCATGACCTCGCCGATAAGCGCGCGGCCTTCCCGGCATTCAGTCTCTGCCGGGCATCTGGCAACGAGCGCTAAAGCGTCGAAGCCTTCTTTCCCGCAGATTGACGAAATGGATGCGGTTAAGGCAAGCCTTCTTCCGTCCCTTTTCCGGAATATCATATCTATGCATCCGTCAACGCCTGCGGCAAGTACGGCGTCGAACGGCGTCTCGGTAAAGAGGCCGAGAGGCTTCCCCGCGAGTTCGTCTTCGCCGTATCCGGTAAATTCAAGAAAGGCGTTGTTTAAGGCGATTACAAGGCCGTTCAGGCTTATAATGGCTACAGGGTCGGCCATGGGACGGACGGGATGTTCCGTACCGCTATCGTCGAATTCCGCAAACGTCTTGTTTGCACGCACCTCTGACAGGCCTCCTTGCAAGGGCTTCGTAGGCCCTGATTCAAGCCGCCCAAGCCGCGCCGTTCCAATCTTTCAGGGTTAATTCCCCGGCTGCTTGAGACGCGAGTTTCTTATGGATGTTTTGATGCCGCGCGGCTTGCCGCCGGGAGGTTCATTGCGCCGGAGTATCAGCCTTTACGTTCATCCATGAGCTTCTTGAACCTCTCTCTTATCTCATGCATCCTGATCTCCCTCTTCACGGCAAGGTGGGCGAACTCCTCGAGATCCTCGATTGTCTTTTTAAGCTTCACGGAAGCCTCTTCCGACTCTTTCCTCACTTTTTTGAGCTCCTCGGTGATCCTTTTGTGTTCATCGAGGTCGCGCCCGATGAGGCGAAAGCCGGCTGTTTCGAGTTTGCCCACCTTTATCGGATAGCCGCTGAATTCGAAGTGTCTGGCGTTCCCGTCCCTGGCGACTATCGGCAGTTCGCGCTTTTCCACTGTCCCGGTTTTCATTATCGTTTCAAATAGATCACGCATAAGGCCGGCATCCTCCGGAGGCAACAGGCCTTCGCAGGCCCTGCCGGCCAGTTCTTCTTCAGAAAGGCCGGTGAGAGACCTGGCCGCCCTGTTTACGAAGGTTATCTTGCCATTGGCGTCAGTCTCGAACAGGGCCTCCGGCATGGCATCGACGAGTTCCCTGTAGCGGGCTATCGACTCGCCAAGGTCGCCGGAAAGCCGGTCTGCGCTCGCCTTCAGCTCGCGACATTGCGCGTCGGCAATCGGTGCTCGGGAATCCGGCGCAGACCCATTGCGGCTCATCTCCTCAACGATTCGTGCCGCTTCTTCCGTCGGCGAGACTATCCCGTATATGATCAATAGCGCGGCGTACCATATGACGCCGATTGAGACCATGGAATAGATAACGGCGGCCTTTGTATACCAGCGGATGAACGCGATGGTGTCTCCCCTTATGAGCGGAGAAAGGCTCAGCACCTCAGCCGAAATATCGATTAGCCGTTCCCTCAGCGTGTTTTCTTCATTTTTTTTAAAGTTCGATGGTAGCGCCCGGCTCGTCTCTTTCCATTCGTTCAAGGCCTTTGAGAAGCCTGAAACAAGGGCCGGGCCGTTTTCCCGCCGCATTCGTTTTGATGAGACGTTTTTCTCGAATGAACCGAAGAGGAGGCTTGCAGTTCTTATCTCGCTGTCAAGTTCTTTTCCGGCGGATGGATGGTCAAGAAGGACGGCTATCCTGTCGAGGCTTGAGCTGAGCTGAGAAGCCGAATTTGCCAGGTCAACGTAATCCTGGATCCCTTTCTGATAATAGAGGCCGAGGGCGAGAAAGAGCAGAAAAAAAGCCGCCGCAACGGCCCCGGCCGAAATTGTGAGATTACGTACAGACATAGGGGCGCCCCGGGTGATAAATATTAAAGCCGAGCAACAATGCTCTTAAAGAGTTGTTCTTTCAAAGATGAGGGTCTGGATGAGCAGGATGTGTCTTGGATGAAGCGTCGGGATGAGAAACAGTGCAAGAAAATCTCTAATGTAAAAGCAATATATCACATTTTTGTAAAAAATCAAGAAAAATTTAAAAAAATGTTTCATTTTTTTTGTCGCGTGTTGCGGGGAAGGCTGAAAGATGGAAAATCAATCCTCGTCCAGCGTCGCGAGAGGTGCGTTTTTTTAAGATTTAAAAGCTATGAAAATATTTTTTTTTATGCTAAAAAAGAGAAATTCGTGTTTGACGCTGGAAGATGCCGCAAAACGGCCTGAGGCTCGTTGCATTCAGGTGCGCAACGGCTTGAAAGAAAGAATTAAAAGAAAGAGTTGATAGCGGGGCTTCCATGGGAATTTTTGACAGGATGAAGGTCGGCCTGGCGACTCTCAAGGCAGGGCTTGCAAGGACGCATAACGCGATAATGGGGTCGGTGGAATCGGCCTTGTCAGGGGAGTCGCGGGAGGTTCTCCTTGAAAGACTTGAGGAATCGCTCATCCGGTCGGACGTCGGCGTAAAGGCGTCCTCGGAGATAGTCGATCATCTGAGAACAAAGCTCGCAGGCAAGGATATGGAGAAACTGAGCGAGCTTTTGCGCGATGAAATCTTCGGCATCCTTAAAGAGGTTGAAAAGCCGCTGGTAATCGACAGCTCTCCGTTCGTCATAATGGTTCTTGGGGTGAACGGCGCGGGCAAGACTACGACCATCGGTAAACTCGCTCACAGGTATCAGTCGATGGGTAAGTCGGTGCTTCTGGCGGCGGGAGACACTTTCAGGGCCGCCGCGATTGAACAGCTCGAGGGATGGGGCATGAGAGCCGGTTGCCCCGTAATAAGGCAGGCACAGGGAGGCGATCCTGGAGCCGTCGTCTTCGACGCGATAAATGCGGCCACGTCACGGCGATCCGACGTGGTCATAATAGATACGGCCGGCCGTCTTCACACCAAGGTGAACCTGATGGAAGAGCTGAAGAAGGTGAAGAGGGTGATATCGAGGGAGCTTCCAGGGGCGCCCCATGAAAATCTTCTCGTACTTGACGCCTCGACCGGGCAGAACGCGATAAGCCAGGCCCGTCTCTTCAACGAGGCCGTGAACGTCACCGGGATAGCCCTTACCAAGCTCGACGGCACCGCCAGGGGAGGGGTTATAATCCCCATAGCGCGGGAATTAAGAATCCCCATTCGCTTCATCGGCATTGGCGAGGGGATCGACGATCTCAAGGACTTCGATGCGCGCGACTTCGTTGAAGCGCTGATATGATGCGGCGCGGAGGGAAGGTTGGACGAGAAACTCAGGGTCTTTTATGAGCTCTACAGCCGAAGAAGGAGCGTGAGGGAGTTCGAGGACAGGGAGATAGAGCCGGAGAAGCTCGCCCGCCTGCTTACGGTCCTCAACATGGCTCAGAGCGCCGCCAACCGCCAGCCGTGGCATTTCATCGTTATCGAGCGGAAGGACAGGGACGAATTGAACGGGGCGCTCCGCAGGGAAGGGTTCAGGGATGCGCCGGTAATAATAGCGGCATGCGCCGACCCGGACAATGCGTGGGTAAGGAAGGCCGACCGCAGGAATTACGCCTGGGTGGACGTGACCATAGCTGTAACCGAGATGATAGGCGCGGCCACTGCCGAGGGGCTTGGAACCTGCTGGATAGCGTCCCTGGATCCGGAGCGAGTCAAGAATATACTCGGCATACCGGGCCATATGGACCTTGTCGGGCTTGTGGCAATAGGATACCCCAAAGAAGGGCTCAAGAAGGAGAACAAGGATAGAAAACCTCTCGGGGAGGTCGTCCACCATGGCAAATGGTAGAGATTCCGAAAGCGATACATTCGTGCAACTGAGGACGGAAAGAAGGAAGAACTTAAGAAAGTCCATTCTCGTCTTGAAGATAAAGGGTGAGGGTGAAAAAGGGGTCTTCTTCGGCTACGCCAATATCCTCGGAAAAGGGGGCATGTTCATAACCACGGTAAATCCGATGAAGCCCGGCGAGGAGTTCGACATATCGTTCAGGCTTCCCGGCGCCGACAGGGATATAAGATGCAGATGCAAGGTCGTATGGCGCAGGCAGTTCGACCCAACGACTCTCAAGCGTGAGCCCGGCATGGGCATACAGTTTCTCGATCTCCCGGAGGACATGGCGAATGAGGTGCAGAGTTACCTCAGCCGGGCCTGAGCCGTGAGGGCCGACTCGTTTTTGTCGCTTTAAAACACTGTCGCAGGCGAAGGTTTAAGGCCGGGTTGCCGCGCTAATATTCCAGGTTCGGACATTCCAGTATGTGTGTGCAGTGCAGTCGGAAGGGGGTGTCTTCTTACCTGCCCGGCGTTCGTCAAGGGAATCTCAAAAGAAGTTGTATCCCGGCTTCTTCTGCAGGGCCGGCCCTCAATGCTCAACCCTCTTTGTCGCTTTCTTCACCTTTTTGGTCGCGCTTTTCACGCCGCTGACGGTCTCTCTTACCGCTTCCCTCAGCTTTCTGGATACGGACTCCGCCGAAAGCTCCATCTGTCTTGTGGCCTCCGTGTCTCCCGCGTGCCTCGCCCTTATGATCTTTTCCGCTTCAAGCCAGTTCTCCCTGTCCCTTCCCTCGATCCTTCCGCTTCTTTCGTAAAGCTCATACGCTAATTTTGCTATCTCCTCGTGCAAGTTCATGTCAGCCTCCTTATCAATGGTTATTTACAATTATAGCATGGTTTTTTCGCGGATAAGTAACAGGGCATGGCTCGATTCTTACATTCGTTGCGGTTAAAGGCGTAATCAAGGTTTTTTTATTTTGCCGTATGAAACGCGGGACTGCCGTCCCGCGATGCGGAGACCGGCCTGATGGCCGGAGGCGAGGGGTTTCTGATGGAACAACTCCGCCGGAAGGCGGGGTTGTTCACGGCAAAGAATGGCAATTCGCATTGCCTCGGCCTGCTTTTTAAGGGCGGCCGGGGCGGACTTCGTTCAATTCCGCTTGACGCTCCAGACGGTACCTTTCGCGGTATCTTCAAGGATTATCCCTTTTTCAAGGAGTTTGGCTCTTATCTCGTCGGCGAGCCTGAAGTTTTTGCCTTTGCGCGCCTCTTCCCTTTGCCTCACCAGAAGCTCTATCTCTTCCTTGATCCCCGTTTCATCCCGCGCGATGACGCTCAATCCCTTCTTTTCCCTCTCTTTGAAGTAATCGGCCGGCCTTTTATTGAATATGCCCAGGAAAGACCCGGCCTCCTTGAAAAGGGATATTATAAACGACAGGTCGAGGAATTCAGCCTTCCCCTGCGCCCTGTTCTCGTCGAGTATGCGGTTGGCCGAGTTGACTTCCCTGAAGACTATGCCTATCACCTGTGCGGTGTTGAAGTCGTCGTCCATGGCCTCGATTATGGACGTGAAGCGGTCAGGGTTGCACCGTATGCAGTACTCTACCGTCATGGCCTCATGGCACTCGTCTTCTATCCTCTGGAGCGTCTTGTAGAACCTTTCGAGGGCGGCCTCGGCATCCTTCAAGGAATCCTCCGAGTAATCGATAGGGGATCTGTAGTGGCTCGAAAGGAGAAAGAGGCGCAACGCCTCCGAAGTATGATCCCTGAGGGCGTCCCGGATGTTCATGATGTTGCCGAGGGACTTGCTCATCTTTTCCTTTTCAATGTTCACGAACCCGTTGTGGAGCCAGTATTTCACGTAAGGGGCCTTGCCGGTAGCCGATTCGCTCTGGGCTATCTCGTTTTCGTGGTGAGGGAATATCAGGTCCTTTCCTCCGCCGTGGATGTCTATTGTCTCGCCGAGCCATTCCATGCACATGGCAGAGCACTCGATGTGCCAGCCGGGCCTGCCCTTTCCCCAGGGGCTCTCCCACCACGGCTCGCCGGGCTTGCTGGCCTTCCACAGGGCAAAGTCGAGCGGGTCGCTTTTCCTTTCATCGACCTCTATCCTCGCGCCGGATTCGAGCTCGTCAATGTTCTTCCCCGAGAGCCTGCCATAGCCGCGGGCCTTCCTCACCGAGTAGTACACGTCGCCGTCGACCACGTAGGCATAGCCCCGGCCGATCAGCGTCTGTGTGACCTCGATTATCTTCCCTATCGTCTCCGTGGCCTTCGGCCTGTGGTCCGGGGCAAGAACGCCGAGGGCCTCCATATCCTCGTCAAAGGCCTTCACGTAGCGCTCGGCGAGCTCCGCCGGCGGCATTCCCTCTTCGGCGGCCCTCTTTATGATCTTGTCGTCTATGTCCGTATAGTTCCTTGTGTACGTGACTTTGTACTCCCTGTACTTGAGGTACCTGTAGACGACGTCGAAGGCCACGGCGCTCCTCGCGTGCCCGATGTGGCTGAGGTCATAGACCGTGGGACCGCAGACGTACATGGCCACTTTGTTGCCGTTGCGCGGAACGAAATCCTCTTTCCGTCCGGTAAGCGAGTTATAGACTCTTAGCCCCATTCCAATAACCCCTGTATGATTTGGATTGATATGGCCGTAAAAAATTGCCCTGATCGGGCGAACCCGCGCCGTCATGTCTTGCGGGAGACCTGTCAGGCGAGAAACGCCGAAATTCGCTTCAACACCCTGTCCCTGCCGAGGAGTTTGAGAATCGCGGCCAGCTCGATGCCTTCGGTCTGTCCGGTAAGGGCGCCCCTCACAGGCAGATACAGTCTTTTCCCTTTTTCTCCGGTGGCTTGTTTCACGCTCTCGATAATTTCGTTATAATTCATTTCATCGAGAAGGCCGGCCTTGAAGACGCTGTCCCTGAGCGCATCGAGCACCTTCCGCGCATAGGGTTCCATGAGCATCGACCGGATGTCCCCGGAGATCTCCACGTCGCCCGCGAACGGAGTGATGAGCGTCTTGAAGTCTTTCATCGTGATAGCGTTCCTTTTTACCGCTGACGCGGCATCGAGAAGGCCTCTTTCCACCGGAAGCCCGGCAAGCTCGAGAAGCGCGGCGCCGTCCGTTCTTGCCAGCTCCTCCTTATTGAAGGCCTTGAGCCTTTCCATGTCGAAGGCGGATGGGCTTTTTGAAAGCCTTTTCACCGAAAAAAGACCCGTCATCTCATCGAGCCCGAGCCGTCCTTCGCCGGGGTTCCAGCCAAGGCGGGCGATTGCGTTCAATATCGCGCCAGGCAGGAACCCTTCCTCGCGAAGCCCCTTGATCGACGCGCTCGCGTGCCTTTTTCCCAGCGGGGCGCCGTCGCGGTCGAGGACGAGCGGTATGTGCGTAAAAGCGGGGGGCCTTAGCCCCATGGCCTCGAAAAGGAGTATCTGCCTGGGCGTGTTCGAGACGTGGTCATCCCCCCTTATTATGTCGGTTATGCCCATGAGCGCGTCGTCGGCGACCACTGCGAAGTTGTACGCGGCTATGCAGTCCGAGCCGATTATGACGAAATCCCCGAACAGCCTGGAGTCGAAGCTCAAAGTGCCGTGAACCCCGTCGTCGAACGTTATCCTCTTTTCCGGCACCCTGAACCTGATCGACGGGGTAACGCCAGCCGGGACGTCCTTTTCGGAGAGCGTCCGGCATTTCCCGTCATAGCGTGGCGGGGAACCGGCCTTTAACTGCTCCCTCTTGAGAGCATCAAGCCTTTCCTGGGTGCAATAGCACCTGTAAGCGAGGCCGTTTTCGAGGAGCCGTCCGGCGGTATCCGTGTATATTCCGATCCTTTCCGACTGCCTGTAAGGCCCTTTCTCTCCCCCGGCATCCGGCCCTTCATCCCACCGGAGGCCGAGCCAGCGGAGGTCTTCCATGATGCCGTTCTCGAACTCTCTTTTGGACCTTATCCTGTCCGTATCCTCGATCCTCAGGATGAACTTGCCGCCGTTTTTTTTTGCGAACAGGTAGTTGAAGAGCGCAGTCCGCACGCTTCCGACGTGAAGCAACCCGGTGGGGCTGGGGGCGAATCGCGTCCGTGCCTCCGGTCTCACCTTTTCTCCTCGACAAGCGCGGTCGAATAGGCCGATATTCCTTCTCCGGACCCGGTAAACCCGAGGCCTTCCTCGGTCTTGGCCTTCACGTTCACCGCACCCTCGTCAAGCCCCAGTGCGTTTGAGATGGTTCTAACCATATCGTTTATATATGGAGACAGCCGCGGACTCTGGCATACGACGGTCGAGTCTATGTTGACGACCCTCAGATTTTTGGCGTCAATGAGACCGGCGGTTTTTTTGAGAAGTTTGACGCTCGATATATCCTTCCACGTATCGTCGTCAGGCGGGAAGTGGGCGCCTATGTCGCCAAGGGCGGCGGCGCCGATGAGCGCGTCTATTACGGCGTGAAGCAGGACATCCGCGTCCGAATGCCCGAGAAGGCCTTTCGAGTGCGGCACGCTTACGCCTCCGACTATCAGCGGCCTGCCCTCGACGAGCCTGTGGACATCATACCCAAAACCTACTCTCATGCCGAATTCCTTTTGTCTCGTTGCAATATGTTGAAATTCCGGGGGCGCGCCGCGTAACGACCGCCAACCTGCAGAGGATACAGCAAGAGCGCCCGCGTTCGCAAGTTTTTTGATTGACTAAGAGGGGCGAGCCGCGGGGATACATCCTTCGCGCGAGCGGAGGATGCTCTCGGTTATTACGAGGTCTTCCCTTGTCGTTATCTTTATGTTCTCGTAAGAGCCTTCCACTATGGCCACTTCAAAACCGAGCCTTTCAACGAGAGAGCTTTCGTCGGTGCCGTTGAAGCGGTCTTTTCGCGCACGCAAGTGGGCCTCAAAAAGTATTTTCGACCTGAACGCCTGCGGCGTCTGGACTGACCAGAGGCCGTCCCTGGGTATCGTCCTTGCCACACGCCCGCCGAAAGCCTCCTTTATCGTGTCCTTTACCGGCACCGCCGCGACGGCCGCTCCGCAGCGCAGGGCCGCCTTTATGCACTCCGAGACGGTCTCCGGCGTAACGAGCGGCCTGGCTCCGTCATGCACGAGGATTATATCATATCCGCCGTCGACGGACGGCAGGGCGTTCGAGACCGAATCCTGGCGGGTTTTGCCGCCGCGCACTATCTTTTCAACCTTTTTGAACCCGTATCTGCCGACTATCTCAGCCACGGTCTTTTCGGTGCGCGTGGCTATTACGATTGAATCCACGTTCGGGCAGGCTTCGAGCGCGTCGAGGGTCCTGGCCAAGACCGGCCTTCCGAGGATCGGCAGGAGGTTCTTTTTCCTGGTGCCCATGCGCGTGCCCATCCCGGCGGAGGGGACTATAGCAAGCACCCTTATGTTGCGCTTTGTTTTCATCCGAGTCTCCCTGACCCGTCCAGGACAAAGTAAAACCCGGGCCTGCCGAATGAAGGTCCGGGTCTATCCGACGCTATGGTTATTGATACGCCGCTTTTCTCAGCTCCTCTTTGGCCTTGGAGAATATCATCCTTCCGCCGGAAGTCTGGAGGACGCTTGTTATGGTTACGTCGATATTCCTGCCGAGGAATTCCCTCGCGTTGTCTATGACGACCATCGTGCCGTCTTCAAGGTAGCCGATGCCCTGGCCGTGCTCCTTGCCTTCTTTCTGGACGAGGATGTTCATGACCTCGCCGGGAAGGACTACGGGCTTGAGGGCGGTTGCGAGCCTGTTTATGTTGAGCACTTCCACGCCCTGGAGCTCGGCGATCTTGTTAAGATTGGCATCGTTCGTAAGTATCTTCATGTCAAGCTCGCGCGCGAGCTGAACGAGCTTGCTGTCCACTTCCTTTACGGAGGGGAAGTCGCGCTCCGTTATCTCCACCCCCGTCTTTTTGTTTGCCTTTATATG
>JAKAIQ010000023.1 GCA_021825035.1 Deltaproteobacteria bacterium
CGCTCCGTCTCTGGGAGCCTCGGAATCCGCGACTATGATACGATAAAAGGGTTTTTTCTTTCCGCCCTGTCTTGCGAGTCTCATTCTTACCGCCATTTCAATTCTTACCTCCGTTTTTTTTAAGCCGCCGAAACGGCATCTAATCCCTAAATCGTCTTCTTCAACGCGTGCGCCCCGGGAAAAGCCCACGCAACCCTCTCGGTCCAGCGTTCTTCATCTTCCTCATCATCTTTCTCATGTCCTGATACTGATTGATAAGCTTGTTTACTTCCTGCACCTTCGTCCCGCTCCCTGCGGCAATCCTGCGCCTTCTGCTCGCGTTGAGGCAAAGGACATCCTGCCTTTCTTTCCTGGTCATCGAATTTATTATGGCTTCCACCTTCGAGATCTCTTTCTCGTCTATCTTTATGTCTTTAGCCTGTTTAAGCGCGCTAAAGCCCGGCACCATTGAAAGTATGCTCTCGAGGGAACCCAGTTTTTTTATCTGCTGGAGCTGATCCTTAAAATCATCCAGAGTGAATGTGTCTCTCCTTATTTTTTTTTCTATCTCCCTGGCCTGTTTCTCGTCGAAAGTGGCCTGTGCCTTTTCTATGAGAGTCAGGACATCCCCCATGTCCAGGATCCTGCCGGCGACCCTGGATGGGTGAAACACCTCGATGCATTCGACCTTCTCGCCCGTTCCGACGAACTTTATCGGCTTACCGGTGGCCATGCGCATGGATAGCGCCGCCCCGCCTCTGGCGTCGCCGTCGAACTTCGTAAGTACGACCCCGGTTATGCCGACGGATTCATCAAAGCCCCTGGCGGTATTTACGGCGTCCTGGCCGGTCATGGAATCTGCCACAAAGAGTATCTCGCTCGGTTTGAGTATAGCTTTCAGTGCTTGAAGTTCCTGCATCAGTGTGGAGTCGACGTGAAGCCTCCCCGCGGTATCAACGAGAAGGGTGTCATACCCCTTTATGCCGGATATCCTCAGAGCCTCCCTGCAGACCTCTACGGGGCTTTGCATGTCCCCGCTGTCAAAACAGTCTACGCCGACCTCTGTAGCAAGCTTTTTAAGTTGGAGTACGGCGGCAAGCCTGAACAGGTCGGCCGGAACGATATAAGGGTTCCTTCCCTTGCTTTTGAGCAACAGCGCAAGCTTTGCAGCCGTGGTCGTCTTGCCGGAGCCCTGAAGACCGACAAGCATGATGACCGAAGGCCTTCCTTTGAATTCAAGGCCTGAATCAGCGCCGCCCAGAAGCTCCGTTAGTTCGTCATGGACTATTTTCGTGAACTGCTGTCCAGGCGACAGGCTCTCGAGAACCTCCTGGCCCATCGCCTTTTCTTTTATGGCGGACACGAAATCCTTGACAATGGTAAAGTTCACGTCAGCTTCGAGCAGAGCGAGCCGCACCTCTTTAAGCGCCTCCTGGATATTCGACTCCGTGAGACTGCCCTGGCCCCTTACGTCCCTTAATATCTTCCTGAATTTTTCTGAAAGCGACTCAAGCATTTTTTACCCGTTAGAAAACGAAAAATCCATTCGATTACGTTGATTTTTACTAAAACCTTCAGTCTTTGTTTTTAGCGCCCTTTATTCTTAGGGTTAATTTTTGCAAATTATATAATAATATAAGATAAATACCACGCGGTCAAGAGCTATTATTTAGATAATTACCGGCGGCTTTCCATGACGAACCGGATTCACAAAAAAACCCGGTTGACTGATTTGTTGATCTTTGTTATCTTAATAGTATTATGACGTTGCATTCGTCTTTAATACTCTTGATGCTGGTAGCTGCCGCCTTTATCATCAACACGCCCTTCGGGTATTTCAGGGGCCGGGCCAAAAAATTCTCCGTAGCGTGGTTCCTTTACATACATCTTCCCATACCCTTTTTGTTCGTGTTACGGAGGCTTGCCGGCTTCGGCATCGAATTCGTACCAATTATAGCAGTAGGTGCGATACTCGGTCAACTTATCGGCGGCAGACTTAACAATCCCAAAGTATCATGTAATGAGCAATAAGGGATCACACGATGGCCGGTCGTCCCCCCGTGAATCAACCAATGCTGCGAAACAGCGTAGTTCCGGCGGCCCATTTCGCGTAAGCTCCATCCTTGCATATTCGTTCGGCTCTCTCGGCGTATCCGCCAAACTTAAAGAATACAGAATAAAAAAAATATGGACTGAATGCGTCGGGGAAAATATCTCCAACCGGGCGCGGCCGATCAAGCTTGCGGGCGGCACGCTTTATTGCGCGGTATCGTCGTCCCCATGGATGGCCGAATTAAACTATCAGAAAAGCGAAATAATTACGAGGATAAATAATAAGCTGGGCAAAGACACCGTCTCTGCCATCATTTTCAAGATCGGGCAGGCGATAGAGCCTTCTTCTAATACCGTCCCCCGGAAAATGCCAAAGGCTCTAACCGAGGAAGAGAAGGATTTTATAGAAAAGTCGGCGGGCAGGATAGAAGACGCATCGTTAAGGGCCCTCGTAAAAAGAGTAATGGAAAAGGCCAAGTCGTAAGCCTATCATAAAAAAACAGACTCTTCTATCTTTAGCTCGCCTTTCCTGCCCGCCTCTATCAAAAAAAACCTTGCCGGCTTACCGGGCCTCGTGTGAATGAATTTTATCCTTCTGGCTCTGAGTCCAATATTACCAAGCTCACCGATCAACTCAAAAAGCCTATGAACCGGAAAAACGTAAAATATCTTTCCGCTTTCGCCGGCGAGATAGCCGGATACTTCTATCAGGTCCTTGAGGTTACCTGTTACCTCTGCCCTCGCCGCGGCACGCTCTCTCAAAGGGCTTATCCTTCCAGAACCAGCCTTCACATAGGGCGGATTGCTTACCACGACTGAAAAAGCCCCCTCTGCGAACATGGCCGGAAGATCTCTAAAGTCCTTTTTTACTATCGTAATCCTTGAGGAAAGATTATTGGCATCAACATTACGTTGAGCGATCGAAGCCGCCTCATCATCCACCTCAATCCCTTCTATTCTTGAAATACCCGTTTTCCAGGCAAGGATGAGCGGTATGGCTCCGCTGCCTGTTCCAATGTCGATGACGTGGTCGGATTCTCCGAGCGGCAGGAGGAAGTCGGCGAGTAAAACCGCATCCACTGTTAGCCTATGGCCCTTCTTTTTCTGAATGAATCCCAGGGGTCCGAGCGTTTCAAACGTCTCATCAGGATAAACAGTAGGTGCCATCTCCTGCCGGCTCAAATCTTTGAGGCTATTATTATCGGCAGGCTTATACTTTGGCGGGCGCCGCAACGTGCGTATTTTCCCCAAGGATGTTCATGACAAGCCCTGTGAGAAGCTTGGGATAAAAGTATGTCGACTTTTGCGGCATGACAAGTCCAGCCTCGGCCACGGCCTTGACCTGCTGAATCCTGGTCGGGTTCAGAATGAATACGAGCTGATTGGCGTCTTTTTTGCCGACAGAGATGGCTTCATCGCAGTTCTTCACGTACACGATATTCTCCTGCTGCTCCTGGGCTTCCTGGGTTATTCCCAGTATCCTGTTCAATATGAGCGAGTGGAGCACCGTAACGTCGAGGCCTTTGAAAACCTCGGGTATCCTGTCGCCAAAGACCTTGCGCATCATATCCCCTGCTTTAAGGGTCAGCACGCGGTAGACGTTTCCGCCTCTTACGAACAGGCCGAAAGCCGAAGCCGACTTTCCGGCCACAGCCACCCTGTCTATAAAGCCCTTCCGTACTTCCAGCTCGTTCCTGTCGTCGAAGGGGCGCTCCTCAATGTCGAAATATTTCTTGCATTCGTTTATAAAGACATTGGCGTCAAAATTCTTAAGGCTGTGAATAACGCGATGCGTCGGCAATATGGTCATGCCCTGATCGTCCATGTTGGAAAAATACATCATAATAAAGTTGTACGGTTCCAGGCCGGTGTGATTCCCGTTCTTTGCTTTCATGAGGTTCCTGTAATTAAGGGCGGTCTCGTACCGGTGATGGCCGTCGGCAATGAAGAGCGGCCTGCCCTCCATCGACTCGGAAATCCCGGCTATCACACGTTGGTCGTCTATCCTCCAGAGCCTGTTCCGTATGCCTTCATCATCGACAACCGACATGAGCGGGGATGAACCTCGAACAGTCTCTTCAAGCATTTCGTTAATGCCGAGTCCGGGCTCCGAGTAAAGCGAAAAGATACAGCTTAAATTCGCTTCACATGCCTGCATAAGCCTTAATCTATCCGCCTTGGGTCCTGAAAGCGTCTTCTCATGAGGATGGATCGAGCCTTTGCCGAAATCCTGCAACCTTGAAAGCGCAATAAAACCCTTCCGGGTCAGCTCATTTCCGCCTGCAACGGGGGATGTCTGCGTATAATAATAAATAGCCGGCCTCCGATCCCTTATGAGCTCCCCGTCCGCGAGCCACTTATGCAAAAAAGACGCCGCCCTCGAATACCTGTCGCTGCCCTCGGAGTCCCCCTCATTGACCTTGCCCAGTTCGAGCCTCACTATGTTATTAGGATGCCTTGAATACAGCTCATCCTGTAACTTCGGCGAGATGACATCATAGGGCGGGGCCATGACCCTGCTTAAGTCCCCGACCTTCTCAGGATTGAACAGAACACCCTTAAAAGGAATTATCTCTGACATAACCCTCGGATTTCACTTAAATTTGATGGACTAATAAATTACTATTTCTTAAAAGTCTTTGTCAATGGATACTGCGCCCCCTTGCAATATTTTTGCTCCAAGAAGGCTTCAAACATGCCGGGTCTCTAAAAACTTCTTCTTGCATTCCTCCCCGCAAAAATAAAAGATCCTATCGCCGTTCTTTACGCTTATTGAAGTGACGGCTGGAATATAGCTATTGCAGACCTCGTCAAAAACCATCTCTTCGCTCGCCTTCACAGGAGGCTCTTCCTTGCTCGTTTCCTGCGGCCAGCGGATAGTCTTTACGGTGATAGAAGACTTTATGACCCGGTATGCCAGATATACAAGAATAAAAAATATTATGGTCTTCAAGTCGGCACCTTAAGCTTTTTTACCCCCTTATTATCCGGAATGGCCTCGATCAATTCAGACACTTTTACTCCCAATAACGGATGAATGAAATCCGGCGCTATCTCCCCAAGCGGCATGAGTACAAAGGCCCTCAGATGAGCATAGGGATGGGGTATGACAAGATATTCCGTCTCAAGAATTTTATCGCCGTAGAAGATTATATCAAGATCGATAAGCCTTGGCCCCCAGCGGATGGATAAAGGCGGCCTTCCCATCCCGACCTCTATTGATTTAAGAAACTCAAGAAGCGCCACCGGAGAAAGCGATGTGCCGACTTCTATGGCCAAATTTATGAATGTCCTCTGTCCGGTCACACCCCAAGGCTCGGTCTCGTAGAAAGAGCTCCGTCTTACCAGAGCTACTTTTTTTTTGTCGGCCGTAATCAACTCAATGGCCCTGCGGCAGTTTTCAAGCCTGTCGCCGAGATTCGAGCCTATGGCGATAAAAACCCTCTGGCCCGTCACTTTATCCGTAACCTTAAGTACCGCCATGCCCCGTTCATCATGCCTGTCCGATACCATGGTTGTCGAAAGACCGCGAGGCTTCGTGCTTTTAAAATTCCAGCTCTAAATTCTTAAGCCTCCTTTTCATCTCCTCTATTACCCTGTATTCGTCCTCTTTGTCCCTGGCCATAAAGGTTGCGGAGAACCTCAAATAATGGCCCGCGTCATCCCAGGGTACCGTTGAGATGAGCGCTTCCTTGATGAAATATTCCGAAACCTCCTCGGAGTCTTCGAAGAAAACGGCCTTTCTTGAAGACTTCGGCGCCTTTACGTAAAGGTAGAAAGACCCCTTCGGCACAGCAGCTGAAAAACCGCAGCTGTTGAGGGCATCGACCATCAGTTTAAGCCTTCTTTTATACTTTACGGATATCTTTTCGGTTATCTCCGGATGATCAAGGGCGTATATGCCGGCCTTCTGTATGGCAATGAACTGCCCGGAGTCGTAATTGTCCTTTACATGAGCAAACGCGCTTATCGCCCGCTCATTGCCTGCCAGGAAGGCGAGCCTCCAGCCGGTCATATTGAACGCCTTTGAGAAAGAGTGTATCTCGATCCCGACCTCCTTCGCTCCTGGAACGGATAGAAAACTCATGGGACGTCCTTCGTATGAAAGCGCCGCATATGCTGCGTCATGCACGACCAGCACTTTATTCTTTAACGCAAAATCGACGGTCTTTTTAAAAAACTCTTCGGTTGCCGTTGCGCCGGTGGGATTGTTAGGGTAATTAAGGTATAGCAGCTTGGCGTCCTTCAAGTCCTTGGCGCCTATGGCGTCGAGGTCAGGAAGAAAGCCATTTTCCTCCCTGAGCGGAAGTTTGACCACCCGCCCCCCGTTCCACTCCGCATGCGTCGCCATTATAGGGTATCCCGGAACGGTCATCAGCACCGCGTCGCCATGATCTATGAATGCGTCCGGTATCATGGCGAGGGCCGGCTTCGAGCCTATCGAATGGATTATTTCTTTTGCGGGTTCGACCCCTGCAACCCCATATACTTTCTCAAGATACTTCGCGGCGGCTTCCTTGAGTTCGAAGATGCCGTTATCGGCATAGCCCCTGTTCTCAGGCTTGGCGCACTCATGTTTCAAAGCCTCGACAACGATAGGAAATGCCATCTCGTCAGGCTCGCCGACGCCGAAATCAAGAAGCTCCGTATTAGGGCTTCTTCTTTTAGCCTCGGCTTTCGCCCTTTTGATCTTCTCGAACTTATAGATCTTGGTCTCTTTGCCAAACGAACTACCTCCTATTCTTTTGGCGAACAGACCCTGCATGTAATTCTCGGACATCCCCCTCTTACCTCCTCGCAATTCCTGACAGTATCATGAGCATCCCTTTTCGCGGCGCTCCATGTCTTAAACGCGCGCAGCAACGGTATTTATGAGGCTCCCTATACCCTCGACGCGCACTTCGACCGTATCGCCCGGCTTTATCTTTCCGACACCAGAAGGCGTACCTGTAGCTATTATATCACCGGGGAAAAGCGTCATCACGTGAGAAACAAAACTCACAAGTTCGTAAGCATTGAATATCATGTCCCCAGTGGAAGTATCCTGCCTCTTTTCCCTGTTGAGATAAGTCTCTATTCTTGCATTGAGCGGATCGAGTCCCGTCTCTATCCACGGGCCGATGCATGCGAAAGTGTCAAACCCCTTCGCCCTCGTATACTGGACATCCTTGCCCTGCAGGTCCCTTGCGGTAACGTCGTTAAAACACGTGTATCCGAGTATATGGTCTTTCGCCATATCGACGGGAACATCCTTAGCCTTCTTTCCAATTACGAGGGCGAGCTCCCCCTCGTAATCAACCCTGTGGGACATGTGAGACGGATATATAATAGACTCCCCCGGACCAATGACGGCGGAGGAGGGCTTTAGAAAGATCATGGGTTCCTGCGGCAGAGGCTTGTTAAACTCGGCGGCATGAGCCCTGTAATTCAACCCTATCGCAACTATCTTGGAAGGCATAACAGGCGAAAGGAGATCGATTACCGGAAAATTCCAGACGCTTGCGTCTTTTATCATTTCCCTGACATCATCCGGTCCCGTCGGGAACCTGGAAGGCTTCTCTTCTATGCCAAATACCATCTCCCCGCGGATGACGCCTAAATAAATCTTATTTTCAGCCGAGAACCGGCATATCTTCAATGCGCCTCCCCTTTTCAAGAACGTCTGTCTCCCATAGCCTTTATTTTAAGACGCAAAGCGTTTATCTTTATGAAACCCTCGGCGTCCTTTTGATTATATACGGTATCCTCTTCAAAGGTTGCAAAGTCAGGATGATAAAGCGACCTGGCCGCCTTCCTCCCGGCCACGGTCGCGTTGCCCTTATACAGCTTTATCCGAGCCGTTCCGGTCACGCCGGAGGCAGCTTCGTCAATAAGCTTCTGCATGGCCAGCCTTTCCGGCGAATACCAGTAGCCATAGTACACGAGTTCGGAGTATCTGGGGATTAGGCTGTCCCTTAAATGTATGAGCTCTCTATCCATGGTGATGGATTCCACGGCTCTGCGCGCCGCATGGAGTATGGTGCCGCCCGGCGTCTCGTACACTCCGCGTGATTTCATGCCGACGTAACGGCTTTCGACCATGTCGACCCTTCCGATTCCGTGCTCACCGCCGAGTTCATTAAGCGCGGCCAGCAGCTTTGCCGGAGACATCTTCTTTCCATTTATCGAAACTGGGTCTCCGTTCCTGAAACCGATATCTATGTAGACAGGCCTGTCAGGCGCCTTTTCGGGGGAGACGGTAAGAACATACATATCTTCAGGAGGCTCGGCCCATGGGTCTTCAAGGATGCCGCCCTCGAAACTTATATGAAAAAGATTCCGGTCCGAACTGTAAGGCTTGGCCTTTGTCACCGGCACCGGTATCCCGTGCCTCTCGGCGTAAGCTACGAGGTCAGCCCTCCCCTTCATGTCCCACTCGCGCCACGGGGCTACGACCTTTATGTGGGGGTCTATGGAATAATACGTGAGCTCGAACCTTACCTGATCGTTTCCCTTGCCCGTGGCGCCGTGCGCTACCCCGTCGGCGCGAACCGAGCGGGCTATCTCCATTTGGGCCTTTGCTATAAGGGGACGGGCTATGGAGGTCCCCAGAAGATAAGCGCCTTCGTAGACCGACCCTGCGCGGAGCATCGGGAATACAAAGTCCTTCACGAACTCCTCCCTAAGGTCCTTTATGAATATCTTTTTGGCGCCGGTCTTAATGGCCTTCTCCTTGAGGCCCTTGAGCTCCGAGCCCTGGCCTATGTCCGCGGAAAAGGCGATAACCTCGCAATCGTATCTTTCTATAAGCCACTTTATTATGACCGATGTGTCGAGTCCGCCTGAATACGCCAGCACAACTCTTTTAATGCCGCTCATCATCTCTCCTTATTTACCTATTATGGAATGTCACGCCGCTGCGCCAATCATCCGCTCCAATATGGCTTTCTGTATGTGGAGCCTGTTTTCGGCCTGGTCCCACACGGCTGAGCGAGGGCCTTCAATGACGTCAGCGGTTATCTCTTCATCTCTGTGTGCAGGCAGGCAGTGCATGACAATCGCATCTTTTTTCGCAAGCCCCAATATCCTCGAATTTATCTGGTAGCCCTTGAATGCCTTAGCCCTCTTCTCTTTTTCTTCCTCCTGCCCCATGGAAGCCCATACGTCGGTATTCAGCACATCCGAATCCTTAGCAGCCTCTTCCACGCTCTGAGTCAGACTGATTGCCCGGTTAAGCGCCCTCGCCCTATCAAGGACAGCCGGATCGGGAAAATATCCGACCGGACAGGCAAGTGCGAGTTCGAAACCGAAATGCCCGGCGGCGTCAATCCATGAATTGGCCATGTTGTTGCCGTCCCCTATCCATGAAACCTTAAGCGGGCTTAATTTCCCCTTCTTTTCCAGTATGGTAAGCATATCCGCGAGTACCTGGCACGGATGATGGAGGTCTGTAAGCCCGTTTATTACCGGCACAGACGAGTACCGGCTGAACTCCTCGATTATGTCGTGTCCGAACGTCCTTATTACGACCGCATCCACGTAACGCGACATCACTCTCGCGGTATCCCTTATGGGCTCGCCACGCCCCATTTGCGAATCCTTCTGGCTCAAGAATATGGCATTCCCCCCGAGCTGATACATGGCGGTCTCGAAAGAAACCCTGGTCCTTGTAGAGGACTTCTCGAATATAAGACCAAGAGTCTTGCCGAGGAGAGGCCGATGGGGTATACCATTTTTATGGCGCTCTTTTAAAGAGACAGCCCCTTCCAGGAGGCTTTCTATTTCCTCTTTTTTTAGGTCATGGAGTGTAAGAAGATTCATTGGATACCCCGACATTGCATGCACCGCGTCTATTTTCTTGCCGGATTGGCTAAAACTTCGCTCAAGATCCCGGTCATCTCGTCGATTTCTTCCTTTGTAACCGTAAGCGCGGGCAGGAATCTCAATGTCTTATCGCCGACGCAATTTATGAGTAAGCCTTTCGACAGGCAATCTTTTACTATGTCGGCCCCGGGGACCTCAAGCTCCATACCTATTATAAGGCCTTTACCTCGCACTTCTTTTATGAAAGAAAACGTCTTTTTGAGCGCCTCAAGCCTTCCGGCCAGATACTCGCCGGACTTTCGGCAATTATCAAGGACCCCTTCTTTGAGAATGGCATTAAGCGCCGCCATTCCGGCTGATGTCGCAAGCGGATTGCCGCCGAAGGTCGAAGCATGCGAGCCCGGAGTAAAAGCCGAGGCAACGGCGTCGGTAGCGAGCATCGCACCTATGGCGACACCTCCTGCAAGCCCCTTCGCAAGCGTCATTATATCCGGAGCCACACCTTCGTGCTCATAGGCAAAGAGTTTTCCGGTTCTGCCCAACCCCACCTGTATCTCATCATATATTACGAGGGCGCCTGCCTTCTCCGCGGCCTCTTTCAATCCCCTGAGATAACCCTTCGAGGGCACGTTTACGCCGCCCTCGCCCTGGATGGGTTCCACCATTATCGCGGCGGTCTTTTCGTTAACGGCGTTTCTAAGAGCCTCTATATCGTTGAAAGGCACGTAGGTAAACTTTTCAAGGAGAGGCTCGAAGCCGGCCTGAAATTTTTTCTGCCCTGTTGCGGCAAGCGCCCCGAAGGTCCTGCCGTGGAAGGACTTCTCCATGGTTATGATCCGGGACCGCTCTTCACCTTTGAGGCTGAAGTACTTCCTTACGAGCTTTATCGCCGCCTCGTTGGCCTCAGCTCCGGAATTGCAGAAAAAAACCCTGTCGGCGAATGAATGCTCGACAAGGAGCCTTGCAAGCTCGGCCTGCGGCTCGATATGATAAAGATTCGAGATATGTATGAGCCTTTCCGCCTGATCTTTCAAAGCCTTGACCACCGCCGGGTGGCAATGGCCGAGATTGCAAACGGCAAGGCCTGACGTGAAGTCTAGATACTCCCTCCCGTCGGCGTCCCAAACCCGTCTCCCCTCGCCCCTTATTATGGCGATCGGAAAACGGCTGTAAGTATTCATGACGTATCTTGAAGTAAGCTCTATTATTTCGCTATTCGACAATTAGGCCGTCCTCCTTCGATCGATGATCATTCAAAGAGAGTCGTTATTTCTTAAGCCCTATCGCTGTGCCGACCCCGGCATCGGTAAAAACCTCAAGGAGCACGGCGTGTTCGATCCGGCCGTCTATGATGTGGGCAGTCTGAACCCCCGTAGCCACGGCCTCCATGCAGCACTTGAGCTTGGGTATCATGCCTCCGACCGCGACCTTTTTATTTATAAGCGCTCTTGCCTCAGAAAGGCTCAATGACGATACAAGTTTTTTATTTCTGTCAAGCACTCCCTCGACGTCAGTTAAAAGTATGAGCTTTTCGGCTTTCAGGGCAGTTGCGATCCTGCCGGCTACAGTATCAGCGTTTATGTTGTAGCTTAACCCGTCGTCCCCTCCGCCGACAGGGGCTATGACCGGGATGAAGTTATTCATCTCCAGCGTCTTTATGACAGAGGCGTCGACCGACTCGACGTCCCCCGCAAACCCCATCTCCTCGCCTTTTATCATGAGCCTTTTGGCCTTTATAAGGCCCCCGTCCTTGCCCTCAAGGCCGACAGCCTTTCCACCATAATAATTTACAAGGCCTACGATCTCCTTGTTGATCTTACCGACAAGGACCATCTCGACCACATCCATAGTCTCATCGTCCGTTACGCGTATTCCTTTTACGAACCTGGTCTCCTTGCCGAGCTTTGCGAGCAAGCCTCCTATCTGAGGGCCTCCGCCGTGCACGATGACGGGATTTATGCCTACGTACTTCATCAGCACGACGTCCCTGGCAAAGCTTCTTTTAAGCCCCTCGGCCACCATCGCGTGGCCGCCGTACTTAATGACGATGGTCTTGTTGTAAAACTTCCGTATGTAAGGAAGCGACTCGAACAAGACCTTTATTTTTTCAAGGTTTCTCTGCAACCTTATTCATCTCCTGAAAAAAATGGCCATGGAAGGCCGTATCCGGCTATAAAATATATCTCGACAGGTCTTCGTTCTTTACTATCTCCGAAAGCCTCGTTGTCACGTACTCCCTGTCTATCAGAATCTTTTTTGAAGGCATATCCGGGGCATCGAAAGATACCTCGTCAAAGACCCTCTCCATTACGGTATGAAGCCTTCTTGCGCCTATGTTCTCCATCCTCTCGTTTACGCGCGTTGCGATGGACGCTATCTCCCTCACCGCGTCGTCGGTATACGTTATCTCTATCCCCTCCGTCTCAAGAAGCGCCTTGTACTGCTTGAGGAGCGCGTTTTCGGGCTCGGTAAGTATCCTTATGAAGTCGTCCTCACCAAGGGGCTCGAGCTCCACTCTTATAGGGAATCTCCCTTGAAACTCAGGTATGAGATCCGATGGTTTGGCGACGTGAAAGGCGCCTGAAGCGATAAAAAGAATATGGTCGGTCTTGACCATCCCGTATTTGGTATTTACGGTAGAACCCTCTACGATCGGGAGGAGGTCCCTCTGCACGCCTTCCCTTGAGATATCCGGGGTCTGGCCCGCCTGACGGCCGGCGATCTTGTCGATTTCATCGATGAATACGATTCCGGACTGCTCGACGCGTTCGACAGCTTCCTTCACGACCTTGTCCATGTCTATAAGGCGCTGCGTTTCTTCCTGAATTATTATCTCATGCGCCTCTGGCACTCTGACCCTTCTTTTCCGTGTCTTTTTCGGAAATATATTCGAGAACATGTCTTTGATATTCATGTCCATCTCTTCGACCCCTGCGGAAGAAAGTATCTCGATAACCGGCGTTTTCTGTTCCGCGGTCTCTATCTCGACAAACCTGTCATTGAGCTTGCCTTCCTTCAAGAGCACCCGGAGCTTATCGCGCGTGGCCTTCTGAAGCTCCCTTTCTTTAAGGACGCTTTCATGATCCTGGGTGGCCGCAAAATGTGCGGATGACGCCGGGGGAAGAAGATAGTCGAGAAGCCTCTCCTCGGCCATATCGGAAGCCTTGAGCCGCACCTTGACTTTCTCCTCGTCCTTGACCATCTTCACGGAAAGCTCGGTAATGTCCCTTATTATCGACTCGACGTCACGGCCGACGTAGCCCACCTCGGTGAACTTGCTCGCTTCGACCTTGATGAAAGGGGCCTGGGCAAGCCTGGCCAGCCTCCTCGATATCTCGGTCTTGCCTACCCCTGTCGGACCTATCATGACAATATTTTTCGGCGATATCTCATCCCTCAACTCAGCTCTTACCTGCTGTCTCCGCCACCTGTTTCTGAGGGCTATCGCGACAGCCCTCTTGGCGCGCCTCTGCCCTATTATGTATTTATCAAGCTCGGACACGATCTCTTTTGGCGTAAAACTCTTCATGTCTATTTTCCCCTCAAAACTTCGGCATCGTAGTCACGCAAGTTCCTCGACGGTTATCTCCTCATTCGTATAAATGCATATCTCGGCGGCAGTTCTGATAGCCTCCTGCGCGATCGTCCTGGCATCCATCTCCGTATGTCTCATGAGCATTTTTGCTGCGGCCAGGGCGTATGGGCCGCCTGAGCCGATAGAGGCGATCCCGTCCTCCGGCTCGATAACATCTCCGCTTCCGGAAATAATGAACGTGTGGTCCTTGTCCGCAACGATCAGAAGCGCTTCAAGCCTCCGCAGTATCCTGTCCGTCCTCCAGTCCTTGGCAAGCTCGACCACGGCCCGCGTGATATTGCCCCTGAATTCCTCTATCTTGGAGTCGAATTTATCAAAAAGCGTCATGGCGTCAGCCGTTGAGCCGGCAAATCCGGCAAGCACCTTGCCTTCTCTCATCCGTCTTACCTTGACCGCCCCTTTTTTCATAACGGTGGAGCCGAGGGTGACCTGTCCGTCCCCCGCGATAGCAACCCTGTCTCCACGCCTTACGGCTATGACCGTGGTGCCATGGAAATTTGTCGTCAAAATCACCCTCCCACGAATTGATGCCGGAGCCGTAAAAAACTATTTTTTGGCCGCTCCGGGCTTGCTCAGGACTTTAGCCAGCGGATGCGCCTTGTCATACGCGGCCATGAGGCTATCTATGCCGACCTGGGTGTATCTCTGTGTGGTAGAAAGCTTGCTGTGCCCAAGCATCTCCTGAATCGACCTCAAGTCTACGCCGGCGTCGAGAAGATGCGTTGCGAAACTATGCCTCAGGGAATGGGGAGTAGGCACTTTATGTATGCGGCTCTTGATCGCATACCGCCTCACGATCCTCTGAACGGTCCTTTGCGATATTGCCTCTCCGTGACGCCCGGTAAAAAGCGGCGAAACATCCGAAGCCGAGCCGCCCATCGGGCCTCTCGCCCGTTCAATATAAGCCGTAAGCGAGCTGACGGCGTGATCCCCGAGATAAGCCCGCCGTTCCTTGCCGCCCTTTCCCAGCACCTTTATTACGCCCGTTTTGAGATCGGCGTCCTTCATGCGGAGGCCGGTAAGCTCTGAAACCCGTATGCCGGAAGAATAAAGCGTCTCAAGAATGGCGAGGTCCCTTAATCCATGAAGAACCAGTTCTTCGGGGCCTAAATCCTTCTTTGACGCTTCAATGAGACTCTCCGCCTCTTCAACGGTCAACACCTGCGGCAGGAATTTCTCTATCCTTGGCGTGGGAACGAGCTCCGCAGGATTGGCATTAACAAGGCCCTTCTTGACAAGAAATCTAAAAAAAGACCTGATCGCGGATAGCTTTCGTGCAACGGCCGCCTTGCCGCAATAGTTGTGAAGCTCATAAACAAAACTCGTTACAATCGTCTCCGTGATGCCTGCGGCATCAGGCTCTTCAGCGCCAAAATACCCGGAATCTTTGACAAAAAAATAAAATTGCCTTAAATCCCTGCCATAACCGAGCCTCGTAT
>JAKAIQ010000244.1 GCA_021825035.1 Deltaproteobacteria bacterium
GGTCGTTCTTATATACTGACGCGTCTCATGAAAATCAGCTTTATCCGTCATATTCTCACCGGACACGAAATTACAAGTTCGAATTGAAAATTCCACTTTCAAGAAAAGCGTCTACGACCTGCGGGTCGAATTGAGTGCCTCTGCAACGAATTATCTCTTCTCTCGCTATATCCGGGCTCAAGGCTTCCCGATAAGGCCGCGTCGACGTCATGGCATCAAACGTATCGGCGACGCTGAATATCCTCGCGACCACCGGTATGTCTTCTCCGGCGAGATTATTTGGGTACCCTGAGCCGTCCCATCTCTCATGGTGGTATAAAACCACGGCCTTTTCGATGCTTAGAAGGTTTAAAGGCCTTAGAATCTCTTCTCCCTTCACTACGTGCGATTTTATGATTTCCCTCTCGCTTTCGGTAAAATATCCTTTTTTAAGAAGAACTTCATCCCTTATGGCTATCTTTCCTATGTCATGCAGCGGACCGGCGAAGCCAATGCCGTCGAGTATCTCCTGGCCGCATCTCATTATTCCGGCGATCCTCATGGCATACTGGGTTACCCTGTTGGAATGTTCTTTTGTATACGTGTCTCTCGCATCGAGCGCATTGATAAGGGAATTAATGGCTCCGATGATGCTTGAAAATATGTTTTCGGAAAGCGCGATATTCTCAAGCTTCAGGGATGCCTTGGCGATGAGGTTCATCAAAAGCGCTTGCGTATCCGCGGTCAACTCTCGGCTTTCGGCACTCCACACAAGACCAAAAATAACGACGACCTCCTTGTTTATTATCATCGGGGCCAGAAACACCGGGATGCCATACGAGGATACATCGCCGGCAAGAGCCATAAGACCCTTATCTTTCCTATCTATGCGAAAATACGCCGGAGATCTGCTTTCGAATACGCCCTTAAAAGGCTCTTCACCGAGATGGAATTTTCTGCCGATGAGCTTTTCTTCATCGTATCCGGAAGCGGCATGAATGACAAGGTTTTTGTTGTTTTCTTCCACGACCATGACAAAAACCTTTTCGGTGTCGGAGATTATCTGGGCGAGAGCCATCGTTTTCCTGAATATCTCTTCCTTCTCGTTGACTTCATCAAGCATCTCGTTTATCGTGTGCATTATCGAGAGTTCCTTGATCTTGTCCTCGAGCCTGTGCCGCGCGATTTCATGCCGTCTGGCTTCCATGCCGACAGGCTTGGTTCCTCCATCTTTTGTAAGAGCCGATCCCATGACCGCCTTTCTAACGGCGAGCTCAATTTCCTCTTTTTTGAAAGGCTTGGCAAGAAAATCGCACGCCCCTACCTTCATGGCCTCGACCGCCAGGTCGAGTGATGGATAACCGGTTATCATGACCACAGGCAATTCCGGAGCCAGTTCCTTCGATAAGCGCAGGAATTCCATTCCACCGATGCCGGGCATTTTTATGTCCGATAACAACAGGTCGAACCTTTCCTTCTTTAATGCGGAAAGAGCAGTCCCGGCATCCTTGAACTCGCACACATTCCAGCCTTTTCTCGAAAGGATTTCGGAAATTGCTCTGCGGACGGTGTCATCATCGTCTACGAGCATGATGTTTATGTTCTCATTACTGGCTACAACTCTCAGTGGACTTATCATTGTTTGCCCTTGAATTTTATTATTGTCAATTCTTGCCAGCGGGTTTTCTTATGAATCTGTCGGCTTCTCTGATGTATTCTTTCGTTTTGGCGCCGTCTTTTTCAAATTGAGCGTCTTTTTCACCGGAGGCTCCGCCGTCCTCATCGTCAGAGGTCTCGAACAAATTACCGTTTGAATTTCTCAGCATGGCTATTTCAGCGTACGCGTTGCGAAGCTCCTGAAGCAGGGCCTTGTTTTGAGCGGTTAGCATCAATCTTTCGCATGCGTTGTTTAAAACGATCATCAACTCGTCAAGCCTGAACGGCTTCGCTATGTAATCATATGCCCCTGCCTCTATCGCCTTTACCGCGGTATCTATCGTAGCATAGCCGGTAATGATGATGACGAGGGCATCCCTGTCAAGCTCTTTAATCCGGTTCAACAGCGTAAGACCATCCATGATCGGCATCATCAGGTCGGCGATGACAATATCAAACTTCTCCATTTTAAGTCTTTTCAGGGCCTCGTCGCCGTCTCTGGACGTGCAAACACTATAACCCCAGCTCTTTACCGCCTCTGTAAGAAGCTCCCTGAGATTGACATCGTCATCGGTAATCAGGATTTTGAAATCTTCGGCAGCCATGCAGTACCCTTGCCCTGTTTATGTGAATATATGGCGCTCGTCGGATGCGCAGCTTTGTTTGATACTTTATCCTACTTTGAATATCGGAGCATTCCGAGCAAGCTTTAGACTTTTTTCAAGTCAAAAGACAGCCGCCCCGGCATCGCATGGACGATAGCCCGGTGAACATCTCCGGATGGGACGCGGCGTTAAAACCGGGCATTCGCGTAGACGATGACTTCTTGTGGTATCGAATTATATTGAATATCAGGAGTTTTATTTGCCGGTATAGGCTTTTATTGCCTGCGACCTCATCTCGATATGTTTCAACTTCTTTGACATGCCTCGCATAACCGAGGATACATCGGAGATTAGAATGTTGTCATTTGCCAGTATTTTCTCTGCGAGATTCTCGATTGACTCGTTTCTCACCTCAGCCAGTCCTGCATTTCTAATTTCTTCAAAAAGGCCTCTCCTTTCGGTCGCGCAGCTCAAGAACTCCGGCAGCCGCCCTTCCTCAAGATGGCATTTCTGCGAAATTGACAGGTCAAGTATCCGCCTGAGTATTTCAACGCACCTGTCCGTATTTCCGTCGCTATCTTTCAAGGCGCGCCCTGCCTTATTTGCTGCCAGGCTGACCTGATATTTTTAAGTAGATCGGCAACATGATTTATCTTTTCAATATCGTTTTCCCGGTTCGCCCTGGCAATTGTGCTCATCATGTAAAAATACAAATCACGCAGATTCCGCGCAACGTCCTTTCCCGCCTCCATATTGAGTGACGATGCAAGCTCGCCTATGATATTCGTAGCACGTGAAACGTATTCGGCTTTTCTCGAATAATCTTTCCGGCTCATGCAAAATGACGTCCTGTTGAGGCTGTCTATCGCGCCGTCATAAAGCATGATAATCAGGTCGACCGGACTCGCCGTATTGACTTTCGTATTGGTATACGCGTTCTTGGC
>JAKAIQ010000245.1 GCA_021825035.1 Deltaproteobacteria bacterium
GCGGCCCCGCGGAACGCCGCCTACGCCAAGTGCGATGTTAAGGGCAGGCGAGCCGGTAGATATTGTCAGTACATCGGCAGGCGCCCCGTCCTTGCCGAGTCTCATTATGGACCCCTTGCCGAACTGCTTTTCGATCTGCGCTATTGCAAGGTCGATTGCTTTACCCTTGTTGGCTGTTTGTGTTACAGGAGAATTGGACATGTCGGCCTCCGTTTTCTTGATACATTTTATAATCCTTTTACTTGACCGGTGTCAAGGAGTTAACCCTTGAGAATAATGCGCTTAAGCGCCGAATATTTTGCACCTTTCGGACTCAACTCGCTTTTAAAGAGCACAAAGGTTTCGATTTTAAAGACCGTGTCGCCACCATGATCGAGCGCTTCAGCCGCTTTTCCAATAGTTCTTCCGGCCGAATGCGATTTTATTCTGCAAAGAGTAAGGTGCGGTTGAAATGGCCGGTTTTCCTTTTCAAATCCTGATTCAACGAGGCGCGCATCTATATTTTTTTGAAGCCGAGCAAGCCCCTCGCTTTCCTTTATGCCGACCCAGATTATTCTGGGGGCCTTCAGGTCGGGAAAGGCGCCTATACCCCCTGCGGAAAGCTGGAAGGGGGGAATGTCTTCGGCAGCCTTTTGAAGCGCTGTCTGAATCTCTTCGACTTTTTCCGGATCGATGTCTCCGAGGAACTTAAGCGTGAGATGTATATTTTCTGGTTTTGGCCATGATATGTCCCCGGTCTTGAACGATTTTTCAATGAGCTTATCCTGAATGACGCCAAGCTTCTCGATCAGTTCATCCGGCAGTTCTATCGCTATAAACGCCCTCATATCATCGAGTTAGATCAGGCTTCCGACCTAACCTACGATTTTCAAAAGCATCGAAAGCGCACCCAGTGAAGATTTCTTTTTTATCGACAGTCTTGTGCCTTTGAACGAAAATTTCCTGACCATGACCTCTTTCCCCGAGGATACTGCTACAAATACCGTGCCTACCGGTTTCAGCCTGGATCCGCCGCCGGGCCCGGCTATCCCAGTGATGGATATGCTTACGTCGCTTTTAAGCCTCTTTTTTACTCCGGCGGCCATCTCTTCAGCGGTCTGGCGGGATACCGCCCCGAACATTCTGAGAGTCTTTGCCCGAACGCCGAGGACGCTTCTTTTTACGTCGTTACTGTAAGCTACCACGCCGCCGATAAAGTAATCCGAGCTTCCGGGGATATTTGTGAGCGTATTTGACAGAAGGCCTCCGGTGCATGACTCTGCGACGGCAAGGGTTAAGCCTCTTTTTTTGAGGATACGTCCGATCAGTGCCTCAGGCCGCGAACGATGGCCTATATTCTCGGAAGCCATAGAATTATGTGCGCGCATATATTGGCGTATATGCCGGCCGCGACGTCGTCCAGAACTATGCCAAGCCCGCCCTTGACCTTTCTATCTATAAGACTCACCGGGTAGGGCTTAAGAATATCAAAAAACCTGAAAAGAAGAAAGACTAATATTACATTCAGGATGGTGAACTTTATAAGAGAAATAGATACGAGAAACCCGCAGACCTCGTCGCATACTACATTTTGCGGATCGTCGCCGCCGAGTATCGCGGCCGCTTCTCCGGCAAAGAAAACAGATATTGCGAAGACCAGAACCATGACAAGCGCCTGCGTATAGAGAGGCGTTGAGGCTTCTAAATAAGCGATCGCTATGCCCCAGAGCGTGCCGACCGTACCGGGCATTACCGGAGAATATCCTGCATACGCGGCGGTGGCTATGAATATTGTAACGGCTTTTTTCACGGTAGATTGTCTCAAGTTCTTTGCAAGAGTTTTACAATGCGGAAGACGCCGGCGCCGATCGTCGGAAAATGGCGTCGTTGCCGGGATTCGAAGTTTGCGTTTAGAAAGCGCTACCCCAGAATGAATCTTCTCATCTTGACGTTGATTATCAACCCGGCCGCTATCATTGAAGTAATGAAAAAAGAGCCGCCGTAGCTTATGAACGGCAGGGGCACCCCAACAACAGGCAATATGCCGGAGACCATTCCGAGGTTTATCGTAACGTGCCAGAAGAACATCGACGTCATGCCAAAGGCCAGGAGAAATCCGAACCTGTCCTTGGAATTGCCTGCCGTATTGAGGCCCCCGCCGACAAGGATCAGGAAGAGTGACAGCACTACAAAGACGCCGATAAGCCCCCATTCTTCAGCAAGAACGGCGAAGATGAAATCCGTATGATGTTCCGGAAGGAACATGAGTTTGCCCTGAGTGCCGTTCAGAAAGCCCTTGCCGAAAAGGCCTCCGGAACCGATGGCTATTTTGGACTGCATGAGATGATAGCCGGTGCCGAGCGGATCCGCGTCCGGGTCGAGAAAGCTTGAAAGCCTTGTTTTCTGATAGCCTTTAAGCGCTTTCCAGGCGAACGGCGCGGCGGCGGCAAACGTCAAAACGATTCCGGTAAGCACCCTGAAGTTGACCTTGACGATGAGCACCATGGACCAGAAGATCATCCATAATATTATCGCCGTTCCGAGGTCCGGTTGTTTTGCGACGAGAGCGAAGGGCACCATAAGGAAGACGGCGGGGACGAGAAGATCTTTAAAGCGCAAACCCTTATCCTGCACCGTCCGCGCGCTGAAATACTTTGCGAGAATGATGACGAGAGCGAGTTTGGCGAGTTCCGATGGCTGAAGCGAGAAGAATCCGAGAGGCAGCCATCGCTTCGCCCCTCCCATCGAACGGCCGATTAAAAAGACCGCGACAAGGAGAAAGACCGAAGATCCCCACAGCATGTAAGCGAACCTTTCGAGCAAAGTGTAGTCGAGAAAGACGGCCAGCAGGAGAAAAAAGAAGCCAATTGAAATCCAGTAAATTTCCTTCCTGTATACGGAATGCAGGTGGTGCGTGGCGCTGTAAACACTTATAAGGCCTACGAGCGCAAGAGTCAGCGTAACCGTGAATAGAAGCCAGTCGAAATGTGTGAAAAGCCTTCTGTCGATCACCGGTCAGCCTCCTTTACTTTGCCGCCGGGCGCTGAAATAGGGATAACCACGGTTTTATCCTTTTCCACGGGGCCTACTTCTTTTGGGGCGTTCGGATCGCCGAGATAGGCCTTGAATATCTCTCGCGCCACGGGCACGGCGGAGCTTGCTCCGAAACCGCCATGCTCGACCAGTACTACAACGGCTATCT
>JAKAIQ010000246.1 GCA_021825035.1 Deltaproteobacteria bacterium
TAAAGTCGCCACAAGGATATCCGCACAACCCGGCGCCATGCCCGTCGCTGCGTTAATAATCTTAAGCAGGACATCGAAATTCTCGAAAAGGAATTTGTCACAATCGGTCGGGAAAGACGCGTCCTCGGATTCGGACAAATCCGTAACTGGCTGATTTTATTGGTTAAAAAATGGTGGGCGGTACAGGGTTTGAACCTGTGACTTCCACCGTGTGAAGGTGGCACTCTGCCGCTGAGTTAACCGCCCGTGACCGAGTGGATTGGACACTCTGGATATTATAGTAACGCGGCCTCAAAGTCAAGGCCCGTAAAAGACGGAAAAGGCCATGGAATCGCGCCATTCTTCATCGCTTCATGTCTGCCTGTCCTTCTTTTTGAATGGGAGCCTGCCGCAATCCAGCCCTTTCAGGGGGGCAAGTCAGGCAATTACAGATGATCTTTCCGTACCATCAAAATTCTCCGCCATTGCCAACGGAGAATTTTAATCCCCTGAGGCCTGTCTACGGCAAACTTCCGTACGCCCGATTTGACTCCAGCCGCTTGCCCGGCATTCGTCAACCGGGGTGCGCTCGCGACGCATTTTTTAAAAAAAGTAGGCCTTGAAAGGCAGGGGCGTAAAAGGGTATCATTCCATCATGAGGCTGATGGGCCTTGACGTGGGGACAAAAACCATAGGCGTTGCCGTAAGCGATGAGTCGTGCCTTATCGCGCAGCCCCTTTGCGTCATAAGGAGAAGTTCGTTCTCGAAAGACCTTGAAGAGATTTCCCGTCTTGTAAGGGAGCATTCCGTCGAGACGATAGTCGTCGGCATGCCGATCAACATGAACGGCACGCCCGGCCCGAGATATGAACAGACGCAAAGGTTCATAGACAGAATTAAGGATAAGATCCCGGCGCGCATCGAGACATGGGATGAAAGGCTTTCGACGAAGGCTGTCACAAGGGTCCTGATCGAGGGGAACGAAAGCCGCGCCAGGAGAAAAGAGGTCGTGGATAAGCTTGCGGCCTCGTATATTTTGCAGGGCTATCTCGACAGCCTGAGGCCCGGAGGCGTGTAAAACGCCGGAGCGGGCTTGCCCCGGAAAATGCACGATTTCTCGCTTTTAATCTTTTTAGGGTCAATTCAACGCGGCTTGCCGCGGGAAGGTTCATTCCGGCCTCGCGGCCTTTGCAACCGGGCGCCTTTGAGCGGCACATGAGCAGACGCTTCAAGATAATGATATTTCTTCTGTCCGCGGCTTTTGTCGTGGCCGCCGCGGACCTTTACGTGACGTTCTTCGTGCCGGCTTCGCGGACCGGGGAAAAAAAGACGATCGAAATCCAGAAGGGAGCCGGCTTCCGCGTCATTGCCGAAGACCTTGAAGAAAAGGGCATAATAAGGAGCGCCGACAGCTTTATCTTCGCCGCGAGCATCCTGGGGGATTACAAGGTGATCAAGGCCGGAGAATACGAGCTCGACAGTTCCATGACCCCGCTTCGGATACTCGATATGCTCGTGAAGGGGAAGGTAAAGGAATATGTGGTGACCATACCCGAGGGCTATAACCTGCGCGAGGTGGCCGCGACTCTCGAAAAGGCCGGTCTCGTGGACGGGAAGCAATTTCTTTCAAAAGTGACGGACGGCAATTACACGAAGACCCTCGGCTTTAACGCCCCTACTCTCGAAGGATATCTCTTTCCCGACACATATGAGTTCACCCGGGGCATGGGCGACGAAGGGATAATAGCGAAGATGGCGGCAAGGTTTCTGACCGTCTACGACTCGGAGTTCGCCGCCGAGGCGCGCAGGAAAGGGTTGACCATGCAAAAGGCGGTCACCATCGCCTCAATAATCGAGAAGGAGACCGGCTCGCCCCAGGAGCGGGAGCTTGTCTCGTCCGTCTTTCAAAACAGGCTGAGGAAAGGGGTCAAGCTCCAGAGCGACCCTACGGTCATATACGATATGAAGGACTTCAGCGGGTTCCTTACGAAAAAAGACCTCTCCACGAGGGGGCCGCACAACACCTATATCCATTACGGCCTCCCGTCCGGCCCCATCTCCAATCCGGGCAGGGCCGCGCTCAGGGCCGCCATCAATCCCGCCAAGGACGACTATCTTTATTTCGTATCGAAAAATGACGGAACGCATTTTTTTTCGCGCAGCCTCAAAGAGCACAATCAGGCGGTGAACCGCTATCAAAGGCATGACAAATAAAACTCCCCGGCGCTCGCCGCGGGACATCAAAACCTCCAGAGAAGCCGCGGCGCGCAGCCTGGAACCGGCCCTATAAAAATTAAGCGCGAAAAGCCTGCATCCGGCCGCCTTGCCGCGCATGCGGAGACGTCATGCGTATGGATAAAAAAGCCCATTTTCGACGGCGCGTTCCACGCGACGGCAAAATTAAATATTTATTGACTTAACACCCTGTATATATTATGGTATTCGGGCTAGTCACGAGGGCTATATGCATGTCATGAAGACATTGCGGATAGTGAAGGAAGAGGACGCCAGAAGGGTTCTTGTCGCCGAGGACAACACAAAGACCCGGATCTTCCTCAAGAATCAACTCGAGCTACTCGGCTACGATGTCGTGGGCCTGGTCGCCAACGGCAAAGCCGCGGTCGAAAAGGCGGCGGAAATAAATCCGGCTCTCGTCATAATGGATATCAAGATGCCGGAGTTGGACGGCATAGATGCCGCCAGACAGATATCCGCCAAAGGCCCGATGCCGATAATCCTCATAACCGGCGTCTCCTCGGACGATATTGCCACGAAGGCCATAGAATGCGGCGTTTTCGCTTATCTCGTAAAGCCGGTCACTAAAAAACAGCTTGAGCCGGCCATAAAGCTCGCGCTCGCCAGGTTTAACGAGTTCAGAAGCCTGAAAGAAGAGGTGGACGACCTCAGGGACGCCATGGAGACGCGCAAACTCGTCGAGAGGGCTAAGGGCATCCCGATGAAAAGGTGCAACGTCTCGGAGGACGACGCCTTCAAGCTCCTTCAGACCCACTCCCAGAAAGAAAATAAAAAAATGCGCGAAATCGCCGAGGGGATCATCTCGGCGAGCAAGCTCATCTGAAGCAGTCCGGGGCTTGACTAAGATAAGCGCGCCTGTTATTCTATAACGATGGGAAGTGGCGGGTATTCGTCCGCCGTCGGAATCCGTCTGAAACGGATAAAATTCTAAAATAACGCTAGGGG
>JAKAIQ010000024.1 GCA_021825035.1 Deltaproteobacteria bacterium
AGCGGTCGAGCAGTTCGTCCGCTTTCTGTGCATGAGTATGACCGTCGCTACGGCTATGGGCCAGGCCTCTTTTCCGCGCTGATCGGTAAGCACCACGGCGTAACCGGGAGTATGCTTCCAATCCGCTCCACCAGCGGCGGCCATTGAGCTTTCGATGGTCGGCTTTACGAACGCCTTATCCCTGTTCTCGAGCTGCGTGTAGGCGAGCCTGTTCTGCATGACGTAAGCAAGCTCGACATAGCCGATGGAATTCTTTATCCTCTTGATGTAGGCGGCCACGCCCTCGTTGCCCTTTCCCCCGACTCCGACAGGCCAGCTCACCGCCGTGCCGAAGCCGACCTTGTCGGCCCACCGTCTGCTTACCTTGCTGAGATAATTGGTGAATATCCAGCTGGTGCCTGATCCGTCGGCGCGATGGATGACGGTTATGGCTTCGTCAGGGAGCCTCATCCCCTGGTTCAGTGCGGCTATCCTTTTATCGTTCCACCTCGTTATGTCTCCAAGGTATATCTCGGCCAACACCTCGCCCGTAAGCCTCATCTGCCCCGGGGCGACCCCTTCGACATTTACGACCGGCACGACCCCGCCAACCGCCATGGGAAACTGTATCAGTCCGGATTTGTCCAGGTCTTTAACGGAAAGCGGCGCGTCGCTCGCGCCAAAGTCGACGGTTCTAGCCATTATCTGCTTAATGCCTCCGCCGCTCCCGATGGACTGGTAATTCAGCCTCAGCCCGGTTAATTTGTTATACTCGTATGCCCATTTCGAATACAGTGGATAGGCGAACGTGGAGCCTGCGCCGTTTATGAGCGATGCGGCGCGGGCGCCGGTGACCAGGCATACCCCAAGGCCCAACACAAGAACCGCCAGCAGCATTTTTTTCATTTTCTTCTCCTTGTTTTATTCCTTTTTAACGCCAAGACGCAGAAACGTCAAGAATCCTTATATCCGACTGCGCCATACATTTTCATTTGGAGGCGGAAGTGAGGGCTTCCGCCTCCGGAGGTTGGATGAAGAACCCGCCATCGCGAAGCGGGGTTTTTACCGGGAGCGTCAACGACTCCCAGGTAAAAATTGACCATCCTGCAACGCTTTTTCAAGTAAGATTTTAAATCAACGAGGCCTAAAAGGACTCATTGAAGTCGCCGGGCTTTTTCAGCTCAGGGCAAGTAGCGCGTTGGCATTTCCCCTGAGGATGCTCGCCAGCAGGAGCGGGCATCTGTAATGCTCCTCGGTCGTGCAATACTTGCCGGCTTCTTCGGCCTCCGGCCTCAAGCGCGTGACCGAGGCGAGGCAGGCCTTGTCCGTTTGGACGCTTTTATAATAGGGACAATCCATTTTTTCCTTTTTTTTAGGGATTCTAACTATCATCATTCTCTTGACCCATTATAACCGCAGATTGTTACAGAATTATTACAGCATGATTATACTTCCGTTAAGGCCTGCTTGCCGGAAAAATCAGGGCAACCCCATCCCCGTCCTCGTTCTTTTTTCTCAAGAAGCATGTCTATCCTTGTGACGAGGTCCTTCATGGAAAAAGGTTTTGTGACGTAATCGGCGGCTCCGGCCTCGAATCCCCTCACCCTGTCATCGGGCATGGACTTGGCCGTAAGCATGATTACCGGTATCTCTTTTTTCATTCTCTTGATCTCCGCGCATATCTCCCATCCATCGACTCCCGGAAGCATAAGGTCGAGTATGATTATATCCGGGTCGAACGAACCTATCTTGTCCATGCCGTCCTTTCCGTCGAGGGCGCAGGCCGTCACGAACTCCCTTCTTGTCAGATTGAAATCAATGAGATCGAGAAGATCGATTTCATCCTCGATTATCAAAACCTTTCCCTTGCTCATAAGCACTCCTTTAATCTTGCCGTTGAAAGCTTTGCGCGGGTGCGCGCCATATCGACTCCGGAGAAGCACGCCCGACCTTATGGAAAGATCGGCCGTCAGTCTGCTATATAATCATCGCTGTGCCTCCGGTAGACCCGGCATAGCGTATGATTCCCAAGGCAAAAGCCGAAGTCGGCAAACCTTATTTCCCTTACCCCGCAGCCGATAAGGCGGCAGACCGCGCCTTCGCCGCGCCCATCGAGATAAGGGCAGGATTTGTCTTTTTCACGCTCCATGAAAGGCTCCTTTTTGACGGTGTTACGCACACGGGTATTTTTGTCCGCAATAAGATTCTACCCCTTCATTGTTAAGGCAATATGCCGGCAGCGTTAAATCCGATCCTTCATCCCCCGGCAAAAAATGGACAGAAATCCAATAATATGATAATGTCGTAAATAAGATGCAACAATGTTGCAACAATACTGCAAAATGACGGATGCGGACACGATAATAGGCAACATCAGGGCAGACGGCCACAGGCTGACCAGAATCCGCGTATTTATGATCAGGACCTTATTCGAGGCGCAGCGGCCGCTCGCCCCTTCCGAGATTCTTACGCGACTGGCCGGATTCGACATCAGGGCGGACCGTACGACCGTTTATCGCGAGCTCCGTTTTTTGATGGAACAAAATATAGTGGGTCATATAAAACTCGGCGATCATAGAAATTATTATGAGATCCTCACCGAGCACCATCATCACCTTGTGTGCAAGGGATGCAAGAACGTAAAGGCCGTCGTTCTGGACAATCATCTGGAAGATGAGGAGCGAAAGATATATAAAAAGGAAAAATTCAAGGTAATCTCCCATTCCCTGGAATTTTATGGATTGTGCGACAGCTGTTTGCGGAAGCGGGCTTGACGGATCAATCCTCATTTTAATCGCATGAATAAAAAATCCATCCCATACGTCGTTGCCGGTCTTGTAACGATCGCGGCAATTGCAATATCGCTGCTCCATTCTTACCGGCGGCCGCTGCCGGCGGCCCGGTCAGACAAGATAGAAGTTGCCGCAAGTTTTTATCCTCTTTATTTCTTCGCCAGGGAGATTGGCGGAGACAGGGCCGTGGTAATGGATATGACCCCGGCCGGCGCCGAGCCGCACGACTATGAGCCGACACCCGGCGACATCGCAGCGATTGAAAATAGCAAATTAGTCATCCTGAACGGCGGCGGCCTGGAAGCGTGGGGCGACGACATCAAGAAAAACATCGATCCCGCCCGGACGCAAGTTATCGTGGCCGGAAAAGGGTTGACGGACCGGCGGGTTACCGAAGAAGGCAAGACTATGACCGATCCCCACGTCTGGCTGAGCCCCGTGCTTGCCGGGGAGATGGTAGAGCGGATCGCTCAGGGTTTCGAGAGGGCGGACCCTGCGAATAAAAGTTATTATCAGGCCAACGCCGCCGCCATGAAAGCTCGTCTGGCCGACCTGGACAGGGCTTACAGGCAGGGGTTGAGCAGGTGCGCGGAAAGGGACATCATCACTTCGCATGCCGCCTTCGGCTATCTCGCCGCGGCGTACGGCTTGAAGCAGGTGTCCATAGCCGGACTTTCGCCGGACGCCGAGCCTTCGGCGCAACAACTGGCGCATATCACCGAATTCGCCAGGAAGAATCACGTAAAATATATCTTTTTTGAAAGACTGGTCAGCCCAAAACTTGCCGGGACGATAGCCGGAGAAATCGGCGCGCAAACCCTCGTGCTGAATCCTATAGAGGGGCTGAGCAACAGGGAACTCGCCGACGGCAAGGATTATTTCACCGAAATGAAAAGCAATCTGGTCAATCTGGAAAAGGCCCTGCAATGCCGATAGATCATACAAAAAATATCATTGTGGTCGAGAACGTCTCATTTGCCTATGATTCGGAGTATGTCCTGAAAGACATCACGCTTGAGATCCACCAGGGGGATTATGTCGGAATCGTCGGCCCGAACGGCGCCGGAAAAACCACCCTTTTCAAGATAATGCTCGGCCTGCTCCGCCCGAAAAGCGGAACCGTAAAATTCCTCGACCAGAACATAAATGACTTCAAGGACTGGCAGAAGATAGGCTATGTGCCCCAGAAAACCGCAACTTTCGACTTTAATTTCCCTGCGACGGTCCATGAAATCGTAACAATGGGAAGATATAGAAAAGGAAGGCGCTTTTTCGCCGCGACGGCGGATGACAAACAAGCGGTGCAGAACGCGCTTGCACAGGTGGACATGTGGGGCTACAAAGACCGGCTCATAGGCGACCTGTCTGGCGGCCAGCAACAGAGGGTCTTCATAGCGAGGGCGCTTGTCAACGACCCCGAAGTGGTCTTTCTCGATGAGCCGACTACCGGCGTGGACAGGGAGGCCCAGGACGGCTTTTACAGCCTGCTGCAGAGATTGCACGGAGAATTGGATTTAACGATAGTTCTTATTTCTCACGACATAGAAAGGATCACCAAAGAGGTTATGCATATAATCTGCGTCGATCGCGTTCTGACCTGCCACACGTCGCCGGAAGAATATCTGAAGGAAAGCAAATCAGCGAATATCCTTGGGCAGGATGTTAAGATCATTGCTCATCATAACCACAAATGAAACGCCGGACGCCTCCGCGGCGCTGCCCGAAATACGGGAACGCAGCGGGCGGCGGGGATGAACGCCAAAAAGTCAAATGCTGACAAATATTTTTCAATACGGTTTCATGACGAGAGGCCTGGAAGCCGGCATCATAATCTCGATTATCTCTCCGCTGATCGGCATTTTCCTGGTGCTCAAACGGTATTCGCTGATAGCCGATACTCTCGCCCATGTGTCCCTGGCCGGAGTTGCGATAGGTTTGTTCCTTGGAGTGAATCCCATCTTGACCGCCCTCATCACCGCCGTCCTCGCCTCTTTAGGCATCGAACGGCTGAGGAGTTCAAGAAAAGTCTACGGCGAATCAGCCCTGGCGCTTTTTCTTTCAGGCAGCCTGGCCCTGGCAATAGTGATCCTGAGCCTGGCCCGCGGCTTCAACGCCAACCTCTTCAATTATCTTTTCGGCAGCATCGTGACTGTCACGTCGAACGACATCTACACGATTTCCATCCTGTCTGTGACCGTAATTTTCATTCTGGCTTTTTTTTACAAAGAGCTTGTTTATGTGACCTTTGACGAAGAGGCCGCGAGGGTAAGCGGCGTTCCCGTACGCCTGGTCAATACCGTCTTGATTATCCTGACAGCGCTGACAGTCGGGCTGGCCATCCCGATAGTGGGCGTTCTGCTCATCGCCGCCCTTATAGTCATTCCCGTAATCGCCGCGCTTCAACTAAGAAGGAGCTTTTTAAAGACAATCCTTTACGCGGAGGCTATTTCGCTCATTTCCGTCATTTCGGGAATCTTCGTCTCCTTCTATATCAACCTGTCCACCGGCGGAACGATAGTCTTAATAATGATCGCGATCTTTGTCGTGATCTTCGCGATCAAGCGCAGTTAAGTCCCACGGTTCGATGCGCCGACGGCATTTTTCAGACGCCGCATCCCGCATAATGGCATCAACCCCCTGTTACCGGGATCAGCAGCAGCGGCGTCCTGTTACGGCTGGATACCCTGTGGGCCACGCTCCCTGCCCAGAAGGCATCTATGCCGGACTTGCCGTGCGTGGCCATGACTATCAGGCCGATACCGAATCGCCCGACGAAATCGTTTATGACGGCGGCCGGGTCGCCCCTGAGTACATGGGCGCTCGCCTCAAAGCCGAGGGCTTGAAGATCCAGTCGCAGGCGCTGAAGATACTCGTCGGCATGCCGAACCGAGATTTCCAGCATTTTTGACGTCGTTCCGGGCAAAAATCTGCTGCTTACCGCCCTTTCCCCTGAAAGGTTCCTGAAGCCGGGAACAACAATCGCCAGATGGAGGACCGAGCCGCACTTCTTTGCCAGTTCTTTCGATACCGGCAAGGACTGCTCGTGATCCGGGTCGCCGTCGAGCGGCAGGAGGAGCCGCTTGCAGGAAAACTCCGGAACACCTCCGTGCCTGTCCGGACGGACGACGAGCACCGGGAGTTCGCCCTTAGAGATGACCTTCTCGGCTATGCTTCCGAGTATCAGATGAAGCGCGCCTCCGAGACCGTGAGAACACATGACTATGGCGTCGTGGTTCAGTTCAGCCGCGTGCTCGACGATGCTTTCCGCCACGTTATCGGCCTTTGCCGCGTGCACGTGCCATTCGACCTTCATGCCTTCCGGGAAGGCCCGGCGCGCAACGCCTTCAAGATAGGCTTCGGCCTCAACGTCATTTGAAATATGGGGTTGACCGTGGATTTTGCGCGGGGCGTTCCTTTCCACGACATGAAAAAGGGTGACGCGTCCATGGAATTCTTCGGCAAGAAGAGCGGCGGCAGGCAACGCCGCCTCCGCCAGCCCGGAGCCGTCCAACGGAACCAAAATATGCCTGAACATCAATTCACTCCATCGGCAATATCGATAATCTTTAACCCAACCTGATCAATCCTGGAATTTTTCATAATAATTCGTAAACAAGATAGGCATTGAGCGCGATAATGAGCGCCGCCATGAGGCACGCAAGAAAAGTCGTAGCCGGCTTGTTCGCCAACTCGCCCATTATATCACTGCGGCAAGTAAACATTATAAGGGGAAAAAGGGCAAAAGGCAGCCCGAAACTCAACGCCACCTGGCTGATCACGAGGGCGCGCGTCGGATCCAGCCCCAGCCCTATCACGGCCAGCGCCGGGGCCATGGTCGCCACCCGGCGTATCCAGACCGGTATGCTCCGTCTGAGGAAGCCCTGCATTATCACCTGTCCGGCGATCGTCCCCACCGTCGACGACGACAGACCGGATACCAAAAGTGAAATCGAGAACGCCCACTTCGCGGTTTTTCCGAGCAGAGGCTCCAGGGTTCGATAAGCGTCCTCAATGGTCGCGACATTCGAAAATCCTTTTGCGTGGAATGTAGCCGCGGCCATGACGAGCATGGCCGCATTGATGAGGCTTGCGATGCCCAGGGCGATGACCACGTCCGCTATCTCAAAACGATAGAGGGCGCGCAACTCCTTTTTATCCCTGACCACGATGCGGCCCTGCGTCAGCGCCGAGTGGATGAAAATCGCGTGAGGCATGACCGTCGCCCCGAGCATGCCGACCGCCATGAGCACGCTCTCCGATCCCGAGATTTGAGGCACAAAGGCATGGTAGATGACCTTGCCCCAAAGGGGCCTGCCGAGAAAGGTCTCGACAAGATAACATGCCGCTATCACCCCTACCATGGAGGAGATTAGCGCCTCGAGAGGCCGGAAGCCGTAGCTTTCTACGGCAAGCATGAGGAATGTCGTTATTGCGGCAAGTACGGCCCCGGCCGGCAGGGACACTCCGAACAGAAGATTGAACCCGATGGCGGCTCCCAGAAACTCCGCAAGGTCGGTGGCCATGGCGACCGCTTCCATAAGGAGCCACAGGCAAATCACCGCCGGCTTCGGGAAGTTCCTCCGGCAATGTTCCGCCAGGTTCATGCCGGTCGCGATGCCCAACTTGGCAGACAGGGTCTGGAAGAGCATAGCCATGAGATTGCTGCCCAAGATTACCCAGAGGAGCATATACCCGAATTCGGCCCCGCCTTCGATATTGGTCGCAAAATTTCCCGGATCGACGTAAGCGACGCTCGCTATGAAAGCCGGGCCCAGGAAAGGCAGCAGACGCGCCAGTCTTTTTTTTCCCTCCTTGCCGGATAGAACTTCTCTCGCTCTTTCGACCGTTCTGGAATCGGAGGCATTCAAATCGAGTCTAAGGTTCATCGCGAACTCTACGGGGCATTGAGAAAGTCCTTTTCACATTACGCAGGCATCATTAAATATCTAAAATAGGCTCTTTCATTTGCCTTCAACGACCTTCCGATTATAGCTTTAAAAAACTGCCGGATGAATGAAAAACAAGATCGCTATTTGACGCAGCAAATATCTTTTATGAAGGGACGCCCCAGGGGCTTCCTGACGAGCTTATCTTCTGAAAGACGCGGCAGGAATGGCCGACTCCGCGATGAACGGCGCACAGGCTTACACCCCGCGCTTCAACGGATGACGCGGCATGAACTGTCTAGCCGGATCTTTCTATTCGCCCGAGGCGCCGCGCGAGCGCGTAAAAGAGGCGACGCCTTCTATCTCGACCAGAAGCTCCGGGCGGCAGACATCGGCGACGGCGTAGATCGCGGGCACAGGGCCGAAACGGCTCTCGCAGACGGCTTTGCATCTCATAAAGTCCTCAGGCCGTTTGATATAAACGCGTATGCCTCTGAAATCGCCGAGGCTACCGTTTACGCCGGTTACGCCGTGGGAGGAAAAATTCTCCCCTGATACGAGCCTCTCAATGTTGTCGATGGTCTGCATTGTCTGTCTCTCTGCGTCGCCATGATGACGGCTTTCCGAATCGACTATGCTCGCAGTGCCAGATACCCATGCCGTCACCCGACCTCCGAGCACGAGCGACATCGCTCGCGAGAACTTCGGGCTCTGTGCGGAGTAGGCGGAACGGTAAGAGTAAGCCGGTGTCTGGAGTGGATTCTCCAGCGGAAGCAGAAGGACTTCTTTACGCTTTGTCTCGAACGTAAAGCATCCTGCGGCAAGTCCCGATCCTTCCGCGCCGATGCACGTACTGGAAGGGAAAGCGCTTTCAGTCCATCTGCCCTGTGACGGACGGAAACGTATATCGCGGTAGAAGTCCGTCCGGGCGCGGTTCAGTTCCCTGTACCGATCGGTCCCGCTCTCACGCTCCGTGATCCCGCCCAGATAGAACCATGTTCGTACGACATTCTCGAAGCCGGTTCCCGCGGCCTTCAGGGCGAGGCGCATCTCCTCGAGCGCATGGAGCGTCTGGCCGTATGCGCTCCCCGCGCCCTCAGGCGCAGCCCCGGCATAATAGACTTGTCGCGCACCGTCACAGGATAACGCAAGCGTCCGCGCCCCGAAGCGTTCCGCGCTCACCGATCCGCCCCCGACGGCGCAGACTTCTATCGCCAAAGCGGCCCCGCTGCAGGGGGGCTGAAATACGTAGCTCGTGACCGGCGGCTCGGGACCGTAATGCGCCGCAAGCATCCGCTTGCATTCCTTGAGGTCGCCAGGATCCCTCAGGAATATCGTCAGCATGATAATAGCCACAGGCTTCGGGACTTTCTCGAGCTTCGCCTGCATGGCTGAGAGGATCTCTTCGAGCTGCCGGCTTAAATCGCCCCTTCCGCCGGGTTCAAGCGCCAGCAATACCCGCATGGACGCGCCGGGGCCCGTGAACGTTAGCCCGGGTGACGCAGAGAACGATAAACGAACGGATGCGGAAAAAGACACTCCGCGCGCAATCTCGTCCGTGCGCGCGCCCGATGATGTTGAAGCCATTCGACAACTCCATTTTTCGAGGTTGTGCCGCGTTCCACCGAAGGACGCGTCTAAAATTTGAGGTTATTGACCGGCGTTGTCCCATGATATGGCCCGACACGGTAACCGTCCGGGTCTTTCCCGCGAACGCGCCGCCACCAGACCTGGAACGTCGGGGCGTTTACGGTTATGAGGAATAGCTTGCGCAGTTGGCCCGGCGGGGACTTGAGTGGATGAACGCCATGCCAGGAATGCTCGGTCCTCATGAAAAGAAGGCTGCCGTTGCCGCGAGGGTCCAACGCGGCCGAGACTCCGAGGTCGTCGAAGGAAGGTGCGGAATGAGCCTTGAATCGCTTCTCATCCTTCATTATGAGAATGTCGCCGCCCCAGCTCTTGTCCCAATCCGCATCGGTGTTGAAATAGAAGATGTGCGTTGCGATCTTCCGGCGGGCGTCGCAGTGAGGCGAAACGCCGCAACCCTGCCAGCCATAGTACCATTCCATCGTCAAGATTATCCTCTGGCCGTCCTTCAAGCCGAGCATCCGGCGTATAAACGATTCGTAGCCTTTTCCCTGTATCTCGGCTACGAATTCGCGCCATGGTTCCGACAGCGGCAGACCCGGCCTGTAATGGAGTATCGCCCTGTCATGATAGCCCTGGCCGTGAGCGCGTTTTACTCCGACCTTTTTCTCGAACAGCGAAAAATCCGGCATGGTTCCACGGAGCCGCTCAAAGCCTTCGTCAGTCAGGGTGTTTTGAATGTTGACCCAGGGATAGGGCTGCTTATTCATGAATTCCTCATGCGAAAGAGCGCCCATGGATTCTTGGCTCAAATATTTCATACTCCTCTCCCTTTTGATGTTGATAAGATCAGGTTGGCTTCCTGCCTGTGCGGTGCTTCCGGATGATTAGCAAGTCTATATCGCTTTTGGGCTTTGTCAAGAAAGGTGGTCGCGCCTCAACGTGAAGTCGAGCGCGAACGGCATTAGGTATCAATGGACGGAAGCCGGCATGACGGCGGCTACGGGAGTCCGTACTGTTTGCGTTTGCGCCATAACGTCACCGGAGTGATGCCGAGGATTTCCGCGGCCTTCTCAAGGTTCGCCTCTGCCCCGAGGACGTTCGCTATATGCTCCCTCTCTAGTTCTTCCAGCGTCTTCAAGCCGCCTGTTGCGGGGATGCCCCGCGCCTCTGGAGCAAGTATCGCCGGCGGGAGGGCCGATTCCTCGATCTCACGGCCATGCGTCAAGATAACGGCGCGCTCAAGGGTATTCTTGAGCTCCCTTATGTTGCCCGGCCAATCGTACTCAAGAAACATCTTCATGATCCTTTCAGTTATTACCGGAGCCTCTGTTTTCCCCTGACGGATCGCCGCTCCGTCAAGGAATCTGTGCACGAGCACAGTTATGTCTTCTTTCCTGTGCCTCAGGGGAACGAGATGGCACTCGAGCATATTGAGCCTGTAATAGAGGTCCTCCCGGAACCTTCCGTTCGCAACCGCCTCCTGAAGATTCCTGTTTGTGGCCGCTATCGTCCTCGCGTCTACCGCAACGACTTCCGTGCCGCCCACCCGCTCTATCACCTTTTCCTGAAGAAATCTTAAAAGCCTCACCTGAGCTGAAAGGGAAAGATCGCCGATCTCATCAAGAAAAAGCGTGCCTCCCGAGGCAAGCTCAAGTTTTCCCGCCTTGCCGGATACGGCTCCGGTAAAGGCCCCCTTGACGTGGCCGAACAGTTCGGACTCCAAAACCGATTCCGCCAGGGTCGAGCAATACACGGTCACAAAGGGGCCGTCATGGCGCCTGGAGCTTGCATGGATGAGCCTTGCGAGCTCGGTCTTTCCGGTGCCGCTTTCCCCGGTAATGAGTATAGTCTCGTCCGTCGGGGCGGCCTGTCCGATAAAACGTTCGAGCCTTGCCATCGCCGGAGAAGTAAACCCGGCGAAGTAACCGGGACCGGAGAGTCTTCTTCTTAGGGCTTCGTTTTCGCGCTTGAGGTGGAGAAACGCGTTGACCCTGTCGAGCAGATGGGAGAGTTGGGCGTTGGTAAAGGGCTTCGGCAGGTAATCATACGCCCCTTCCTTCGTAACCTCTACCGCGTTTTCGATGGAGGAATAGGCGGTCATGACGACCGCGATCACGCCCGGCCTGATGCTTTTTGCCTCACGTATCAGGTCTATGCCGGTGGAGCTCCCGAGCCTGAAGTCGGTTAGGATCAGGTCGAACCTTTCTTTTTTCAGCTCTTCAACCGCCTTTCCGACGGACTCGGCGGTATGGACGCCATGCCCCATGTCCTGGAGAGTGACCTTGAGGGTAGCGAGGATATTCTTTGCGTCGTCGACGACAAGGATGGATAGCGGCCGATCGATTTTCATCGCGTCGTCTCTCATAATGTGCGGATGGGCAGAAGCACGCGGAAACTGGACCCTTTCGGCTCAAGCCTGTAGTACTCTATTCTGCCGTCATGCGCCTCGGTAATCTCCTTCGCTATCGTAAGGCCGAGGCCCATGAATCCGGGCGGGCTCGGCACATCGCAATACTCCCCGGCCGGCCCCTGGTAATACGGCTCGAACATGCGCTTCTGTATCTCTTCGGGGATACCCGGGCCTTCGTCTGTCACCCGTATCTCGGTATATCCCTCCTTATCCGTCAGCAATACCAGCACTATCGACCCGATCGGAGCCACCCTTATGGCGTTAGAGACGAGGTTCGATATGACCCATGGAAATTTCAACGGGTCTACCAATCCCCAGATGTCCCCGGAGCCCTCCCTTGCATATTGCAATCTCACCGAACGCTCCTCCGCAAGAAGTTCCATGGGCTTTAGCCAGACGGGAAGGACCTCGCTCAGCTTTATCTTCTCAAGGCGCACCCTTACGGCTTCTCCACGCGCTTCGCCCACCTGCAAGAACTGGTTGGCCACCGAGCGTATCATGGCGAGGTCGTTACGCATCGTCTCTACGAGAAAGCGCGAACGCTCGTCGAATGAATCCTTTTTCTGCGCCATCAGCTCTACGGCGGTGCCGAGCGATTGAAGGGGGGTCTTGAGCTCATGTGAAAGCACTCCGATGAACTCTGCCCTCAGCCGTTCCCTCTTGCGGGCCTCCGTAATGTCGTGGAGAAGAAAAACCGTGGAAAAGGGCTCTCCCTTCGCCGAAATGACATCCCTGAAACGCGCCTCGAAGCTCCGTGGCTCTCCCTTCACTTCAATCTCGATTACCCCGCCATCATCCTTTCTTTCCCGGAATACGTCCCTGAGCGTCAGATAATTTTCCGAGTTCGTTGGAAGGTCTTCCCAGGGCATGCCGATGATATTTTCGGGGGAAAGCCCTACGAGCTGAGACATCCTTTCGCTCACATGGGTTACGCGCCTCCTGCCGTCGATGGCGATAACGGCGTCCTCGACCGACGAGAAGAGGGTCTCGAGCTGATTCCTTTGCCTTAATATCTCTTCGGCATTGAGGCGGCTGGCGCTGCTAACCGTTTCCCAGAGGGACTGAAGCTCCTCCCCGAGGATGCTTATCTCGAGGCTCGTCGGCTCAGGCAGCCTCAGGCTTTCTCCCGGATTGGGTTTAGACCGGAGGACCTCGGCTATGTCCTTAAGCGGCCTTGCAAGCCTCTCGGAGAGCGAATCGACTATCAAAAGCGTTACCAGAATAGTTATGACCGAGAATGCTATCGCCCCTATGACGACCACGCGGCGGATGAGATCCGCTTCCCTGAGATATCCGAACATCCCTTTTTCATTTATCCGCACCAGCCTTTCAAGGTCGGCGTTCATCCGTTCGGCGGCAGCCCCGTTCCTTTCGCCCTTTTTCCAGCCGTCCCACAGGCCGCTTATCTCATGGGCGAGCGCGCCTTCGCCGGGCTCGGTGATGTTCCCGAGCTCGAAGCGTATCGCATGGTCGAACTGATTGACCCATGCATCCTCGGGCTTCTCGGGATAAGAGGACGGGAAATTAAGGGCGTTCCACGCCTCGTTCATCTTCCTGGCGGCTTCTATGGAATCGTAATTGCGGTGTATGACCCGCGGCGTTATCCCGGCTGCGATGAAAATAGAGGAGATTATAAGAAGCGCCACGGCCGCTCCATATATGGCGACGATAGCGAGAAATCCCTTTAAAATCTTCTTTCTCAAGGCCGGGAGCGCCGGAGCCATTTCACTTCACCTTCCTGGACGGCGTTGCCGCCACCACATGAACTTCTATCCCGACGGAGTCATGTATAAAATCCTGCAGCACGGAGCCGAAGAGCCTCTCGCGAAGGGGCGTTCTTCCGGGTTTTCCGAATACCGCGTGCCGCACCCGGTGGGTCTGGGCGAAGTTTACGAGCGTCTCGGCCACGTCCTCGCCTTCGATCACCTCTACCTCGGCGCCGAGGAGCTTTGCGAGCCTGAACATATCGAGGAGCTTTCTCTGGCGGTCCGGGTCGATACGCTCCGGCGCCTCCTCTTTTCTCCGGACATAGACCGCGTAGCACCTGGCCATGAACTGCGCCGCGAGCCTGGTGCCACGCCTTATAAGGGCTTCGGCGTTGGCGGCGTCCGAGCTTATGGCCACCATTACCGCTTCAGTCGCCTCCTGGATGACGCGTTCCGGAAGAAAACGGTCTTCCTTGATCTTCCTCAACTGATCCTCGGCGGCCTCCTGAAGAACGAGCTTGCGGAGGAGGGCCAGGTTCTCATGGGTGAAAAAATGGAGGAGCGCCGTCTCCGCCCTGTCCTTTCCGTATATCTTGCCCTCACGGAGCCGCTGCCTGAGGTCCTCTATGGAGATATCCACGTTCACTATCTGGTCGGCTCTGGCGACTACGTAATCCGGCACGCGCTCCCCGACCGGGACCCTGAGCGTCGAGCTTATCTTGTCGGATATTGATTCGAGGTGCTGAATATTGAGCGTCGTTATGACGTTTATTCCATGGTCGAGTATGTAAAGGATGTCCTGAAAACGTTTTTCGTGTCTCGCCCCCGGCGCGTTCGTGTGCGCCATCTCGTCTATAAGGGCGATCTGGGGGTTCCGCTTTATTATCCCTTCAAGGTCTATCTCCCTCACCAGGCTGTTCCCGACCGTCCGGTAGATTGGCGCGATGGCCTCGATCCCCTCCATCAGGCTCATGGTGTCCGGGCGGTTATGCAGCTCGATATAACCCACGACGACATCGTAGTCCCGGCCCTTGAGCTGGTGGCCCTCCTTGAGCATGGCATAGGTCTTTCCAACGCCGGCGGCGTATCCGAGATATATCTTGAGAGAGCCTTTCGTCTTTCTCTCCAAGAGCTTTTCAAACCCTATGTCTTCCAAGCGATTCTCTCTTCGTGCGCCTTAATGACCGGAATTATATCAAATCGGTTTCAAAAAAAGGAGAGCGCCTATTTATGGAAATGAATTTCCCTGTCAAGCCTGAGGTTAAGAAGAAGCACG
>JAKAIQ010000247.1 GCA_021825035.1 Deltaproteobacteria bacterium
CGACGACATGAACGCGATGCCCATGTCTATCGAGTCCCTGTAAACTATCGGGGCTACCGCGTCATAGAAATGGAAACTCTTGCGTCCTACGAGCCCCTGAATGGATTCAGCAAACGCATCGGCGGTAAACGGCCCCGTAGCAATGACAAGAGGACTCATATCCGGCATGGATGTCATCTCTTTTCTTATTATCTTTACGCCGGCGGCCTCGAGCGCGCAGGTTATATATTTGGAAAAGGCGGCCCTGTCGACGGCAAGGGCCTTGCCCGCGGGAACCCTCGTGGCATACGCCGCCCTGATTACGATGGAATCGAGAGACTTCATCTCTTCTTTGAGAAGGCCCGAACCGTTCTCGATGCCTTCCGATTTCAAGGAATTGCTGCAGACAAGCTCCGCCAGGTCAAAGCTCCCGTGAGCGGCGGAGAATCGAAGGGGCTTCATCTCAAAGACCGTAGCCATCAGGCCCATCTTCGCCACCCGATATGCCGCTTCGCTTCCGGCAAGTCCGCCGCCTATTATGAAAACCTCCTCCATCATTATTCTCCGAGGTTGCTAAAAATCTTGCCGACAAAAACCCGCACGCGATATGGTTCGGGAGAGCACGCCCTTCCTATTCGACGCCGCTTTTCGCGTTTCTCCTGCTTCCGACTCCCTTTGCCGGACAAATATTTTCTTGGTGTAAATGCCCGCACGATAGTATAAAAAGTAAATTTTCGCTAACGGAATCGGCGTTTTTTCCATTGCAGCCCCTGGCCAAGGTCCTTCCGACAGAGTCACTTAACATTCGACCGGACCGGATAATTTCTACGGCAAACGATACATAAAGAAATTATTGACATGGCACCGATAATATTGTAGATTTATGCCGCCCTGAAATATCGCCAATATATCATACAAACACTGCGCTTTTTTATAAAAAAAGGAGGTGACAGCGTGAGGGATTACTTTAAAAAAAATATCATGCCATGGCATCCGACTCTTTATGGCAAGAGTCCGTCTGTCTTCATCTTATTGGCGTGCGTCGCGACAATACTATGTCTTATCGCTTTCCTCCCATTGGGCGCCGAGGCAACGCCGTTTTTCGCCAGTCAGACCGGTAAAGATTGCAGTTATTGCCACTCGGTGTATCCCAAACTCAATGAAACAGGGCTCGCCTTTATGCATAATGGTTACAGGCTTCCGGGCGAGACGTTTCTGGAGGCAAAAAACCTGTCGTCCATACCGGCGTCGCTGGAAGCCACCGCAGCCATAGACTATGACAAGCTCAAGTCCAACGGGACGACTTCCACTGCTTCGGACATAAGGCTTGACAACGTCACGCTTTCCGCGGGCGGAGCCATGGGAGCGACCGGCAAGGTCTCGACGCTCGGCACTATAGCGGTCGAGCAAAACCCGGACGGCACATTTACAACCACCATCGAGAAAGCCTTTGTCCAGGTAAACGATCTTGCAGGAGAAACCGGCAATGGGAATCTTAACGTCCGGGCCGGACAGTGGGAGATCGGGCTCCCGTTCCTTAACCCGCTGGAAACGGTCATAATAGGTCAGCAATACCTCGCCGAGCGCGACCTCGGCGTTTTCGCCAGAAATCAGACAGCAGCCGAGATAAACGGACAAATTTCGATGGGTGAGGAATCCGGCCTTACGCATCGATACTCTCTGGGCATATCAAGCCAGACCATGACAGCCGGCAATCAGGACAGGGTCCAGGGTATATATGCCACTTACGCCCTCACGATAAAAGAAATAGTGAATCTGGGAGTCATATACAGAGGCGGAAAGGAAGCAAGCAGCGACGGCACAAGAGACGCGGGATTCAACAAATACGGCGTTGGCGCGGAGGTGGAGGTAGAACCATTCGTAATAAGCGCCGGACTTTTCAGGGCCGACAAGAGCGGAGAAAACTCAAAGAACGACTTTCTTGTCGAAGCCCTGTACAGATCGGGCGCGATCCCGGGCCTGAGCGCTGGAGCAAGATATGACGCGGACACTCAATCGGGTTTTCACTCCGTTCAGTCCGAAAGCCTGTTTGGACGGTATGATATCTTGACAAACGTCTTCACGATGCTCGAATACGACCATCTGTATGACAAGGATCACAGGCTGCCTGTCATTAACGGCCCTGTTGAGTTCACAAACCCCAATGAGACCGAAAACAGGATTACGCTCTTTCTATCAACCATCTTTTAGGCGCACAGAACAAAGAGAGCAACGCCGGTTATCAGGCGTTGCTCTCTTTGTTTGAAGATTCCATGTCTGACGTATTACTTTTACCAAGCGGACATGCCCGCCTGGGCTTAGCGCAAAACATACGCCATCATAGAGCCTTTCTTATCGCCCCGGCAAGCTCCTCCGCCGAGATAGCTCCCGTATGAGTGAAAATGAGCCGTCCATCCTTTCCGGCGACCAGGGTCTTCGGTATCCCGTACAGCTTGTATTCGTCGGCAATATCGCCGCTCTCATCCAGCCCCACGGAAAACGTCCATTTGAATTCCTTTATGAATTTTCTGGCGTCCGCCGGATTATCCTGAATGGCTACTCCCACAAACTCCACCCCCTTATCCTTGAACGCGAGGTAATTGTCTTCAATATTGGACGCCTCAAGCCTGCATGGCCCGCACCATGATGCCCAGAAGTTAATGACGATCGGTCTGCCTTTAAGATCATCGAGGCTCAGGACCTTGCCATCCATGGTTCTTATTTTAAAAGGTATTATATAGTCCCCGTCAGCCGGCATGACCGAGCGGGCTTCCGCAGTCTTTTCTTTTTTTGACGCCCTACACCCCGCAATGCCCAATAGTGCCGTTAAGACCAGCAATATCCGGACACAGCCGCTTTGACGGTAAAATCTGCCTTTGTTCATCATTCTCCCTTTGTCTTTATTCTTCAACCGTTATCTTGCCTATCATGCTCCGATGAATAAAACAGAGATAGTAATATTCGCCCGCCTTGTCGAACTTGTGCTCCCAAGTCTCGCCGGGATTTACCCTCGGAGAAAATATGCCCCCGTCGCCGATAAACGGCATGGAGGCGAATATGTGAGTATTGACATCGCCATTTACCCATTTTACAGTAGATCCTTTTTTTACAATAATGTTGTCAGGCTTAAAGAAATTTTTTTCAGTCCCGGTAGGTTGCGGCGTCTCTATAATGTAAAC
>JAKAIQ010000248.1 GCA_021825035.1 Deltaproteobacteria bacterium
TCATGTCCCTGAAGCCCTCGCACATGTTGATGACTATGCCCCTTATCCCGCCGTCCCTCACGAGGAGGTTCGTCCCTCCGCCGATGACGTGGAACGGGAAGTCCCTCGCCACGGCGAACGTTATCAGGTCTTTAAGGTCGCCCTCGTCCTGCGGAAATGCCATCACGTCCGCCGGGCCGCCGATCCTGAGCGAGGTATACTCGCTCATCATCACGTTGAAAAGGACCTTCCCCTTGAAACGCTGTATGAAAAAAAGCGAATATTGCGCCGACATCCTGTCTTCTCCTCTGCCTGATTTCTCCGCCATGCCGCAACCCCGCTCAATGCCCTTTTTTGTCCTTGAGCGACTCAAGGAGCCTTACACCGGCCTTCCAGACGTCTCCGGCCCCGAGCGTTATGACGATATCCCCTGGGGAGACCGCGCCTTCGAGATACGCCGGGAGCCGCGCCGGGTCCGCCACGAACGATACGTCCTTGTGGCCGTAGCGCCTTATGCCTCGGTACAGGGCCTCTCCGGTCACTCCCTCTATCGGCTCCTCACCCGCCGGGTATATCTCGGTGAGCACGAGCTTTTCCGCGTCGTTGAAGGCCGAAAGGAATTCGTTGAAGAGGTCTTTCGTCCGCGAGAACCTGTGCGGCTGGAACACGATGACGAGCCTGTTCGGCCAGCCCTTTTTCGCGGCCCGCAGCACTGCCTTTATCTCCTCCGGATGGTGGCCGTAGTCGTCCACCACCGTGACGCCCCCGGCAGTCCCGCGCACGTGGAACCTTCTTTCCACGCCGGTGAAGCCCTCGAGCCCCTGTTTTATGTGCTCGAAGTCTATCTCGAGCTCCCTTGCCACCGCCGCGGCGGCAAGCGCGTTATAGACGTTGTGCTCCCCGGGGAGCGCGAGGTTGACGGAGCCCGCCTTCTCCTTGTTGAACCAGACCTCGAAGGACGTCTGCATGCCCCTGTGCCTTATGTCCCTGGCGTGTATGTCCGATTGCGCCGTAAGCCCGTATGAGATGAACCTTCTCGATATGCCGGGTATGAGGCCCTGTATCACCGGATGGTCGAGGCATATCACGGCGCAGCCGTAAAACGGGACCTTGTTCATGAAGTCGAGGTACGCGCCCCTGACCGCGTCCATGTCGCGGTAATGGTCCATGTGCTCGCGGTCTATGTTGGTCACTACCGCCACCGTCGGCGAGAGCTTGAGGAAACTCCCGTCGCTCTCGTCGGCCTCGGCCACCAGAAAATCCCCTCCGCCGAGCCTCGCGTTCGCGCCGAGGCTGTTGAGCTTTCCGCCGGTCACTATGGTCGGGTCCATCCCGGAGCAGGCGAGTATCATCGCCACCATCGACGTCGTGGTGGTCTTGCCGTGCGTGCCCGCTATGGCTATCCCGTATTTCATCCTCATAAGCTCCGCCAGCATCTCGGCCCTCGGTATGGCCGGTATCTGCCTCGATAAGGCCTCCCTCAGCTCCGGGTTGTCTTTCTTGACCGCCGAGGAGTAGACGACGCACTGCGAGCCGACGACGTTCTCCTCCCTGTGGCCTATGAAGATCGACGCCCCGAGCCCCTTCAACCTTCGCGTGACGTCGGTCTCGGCGAGGTCGGAGCCGGTCACCCTGTAGCCCATGTTCAGGAGCACCTCGGCTATCCCGTTCATGCCGCTCCCGCCTATGCCTATGAAATGTATCTTCTTTATCCTGCCTCTGTACATGGAACTCTCCTTCGCCCTACGATGAGATGACCTTCATGAAATCGTCTATTATCGCGCCTGCCGCGCCCGGCCTGCCCGCGCTCCTCGCCTTCTCGCCCATCGAATCGAGGAGCGCCCTGTCCCCGTAAAGCGTCCTTATGACCCCGGCGAGCGCGCTCCCGGTAAGCCTGTCCTGCTCCATCAGCACGGCGGCCCCCCTGTCCGCGAGGCAACGGGCGTTGACCGTCTGATGGTCGTCGGCGGCGAAGGGATACGGTATCAGTATGGAGGCGAGCCCCATGACCGCGAGTTCCGCTATCGTCGTCGCCCCGGCCCTGCAGACGACGAGGTCGGCCGAGCCGTACGCCTTTGCCATGTCGTCTATGAACATCAGCGCCTCGACCCTGAGGCCCTTTCTCCCGTAAGACGCCTTCACGGCCTCGAAACCCTCGACCCCGGTCTGGTGCACGACCCGAAGCCCGCCCCAGATGTCGGTAAGGTACTCGGCGGAGTCGAGAAAGGCCGCGTTTATGGCCCTGGCTCCCTGGCTCCCGCCGAAGACGAGTATCGAGAATTTCTCCCCCCTCTTCCTTTTTTTCGCCGCCTCCGCGACTATCTCCTCCCTTACCGGGTTCCCGGCGAGCGTCGTCCGGCCGTCCGGGAAATACGCCGTCGCCTCCTCGAAGGAGGCGTAAATGCGGTTGACGACCTTCCCGAGCACCCTGTTGGTAAGCCCCGGAAGCGCGTTCTGCTCGAGTATCGCGGTCTTTATCCCGAGGAGCCTGGCCGCCGCGACCACCGGCGCGGAAGAATAGCTCCCGCTCCCGATGACGCCGTCCGGCCTCAAAGAGCGGAGCATACCGGCGGCGCCGAGCGTCGCCGCCGCAGCCTTCGCGACGGCCCGCGCCCGCCCGATCCCCCTCTTCCTCTTGACCCCTTCGACGCTCAGAAGGAGGAGGCGATACCCGTATTTCGGGACTATCTTCTCTTCTATCCCGCCCCTGCCGCCGATGAACGTTATCTCGGTCGCGGGGTCCCTTCTTTTAAGCTCTCCGGCAATGGCTATCGCAGGGAACAGATGCCCTCCGGTGCCGCCTCCGGCCATCACGAGCTTCAATCCTTTTTTTATCTCCGTTGCCATCCTGCCGCCATGGGCGCCGGGCCTCTAAGCCTCGTTCTCCCGTATGAACACGTTGAGTATTATCCCTACCGCCGTCATGTTCACCACGAGCGACGTGCCGCCGTAGCTTATGAAGGGCAGCGGCAGCCCCTTGGGCGGCAGAAGGCCCATGACCACCGCCATGTTCACGGCGGCCTGTAGAACCACCATGAAGGTGAGCCCCATCGCCAGGTACGTCCCGTGAAGGTCTTTCGCCCTGAGGGCTATCCTCACCCCGCAATACAGAAAGACGGCGTACAGGATGATTACCGCCCCAACCCCTATGAGGCCGAGCTCAGAT
>JAKAIQ010000249.1 GCA_021825035.1 Deltaproteobacteria bacterium
TGAAATGTCGGCAAAACCCGGTATAACGCTTGCGCAGCAAAAGCTGATTAACGGAGTCACCGTCGTGAGCACGATACTTGACGGCAAGGCCAATGCCCTGACCGTGGCATGGATATCAAGGGTGTCGTACGCTCCGCCGCTCATCATGGTCTCGATCGGAAAGACCCGCCATTCGCACGATATGATAAAGGAGTCCGGCGTCTTTGCGGTGAGCGTGCTGAGTCCGGAAAACAGGGAGATCGGTAAACACTTCGGCCTCAGGTCAGGCAGGAAGATGGATAAGTTCGAGGGCATCGAATACGACACGAAGACAACCGGTTCGCCCATACTCAAGGACTGCGCGGCATGGATGGACTGCAGGGTCGTGTCCTGGCACGACGCGGGCAGCCATACGATATTCATCGGCGAGGTCATTGACGGAGACGCGAATGCGGAAAAGCCGTCGCTTGTTTACGATAAGGAAGGCTTTTTCAGGTAGACGGGGCTTAATCAGGCCCTGATCGAAGAACTCCGCCACGCATGGCGGTTCGACCCGCGAGGAAGGCGCACGGCTCTTTGACTTGCGGCAAGAGGCGCGAATCATGCCGGGATTCCGGGCTATGCCTCACGCCCGGTCTTTCAAGGCCCTGTCTATTTCGTCCGCTATGAGCGAGGCGGCCTTTCGGGGGTCCGGGGCGTTTCTGATGGGCCTGCCGACGACTATGTAGTCGGCTCCGCTGTATACGGCTTCATAGGGCGTGGAAAGCCTTTTCTGATCGTCAGGCGGCGAGTCTTTGGGCCGAATGCCGGGCGTGACCACCAAAAAATCCTCTCCAAGCTCCTTTTTTACGATGCCCGCCTCGCGCCCGGAGCATACTATGCCGCTCAGGCCCGCGGCTTTGGCGAGACGGGCGCGCGCCACCACGAGCTCGGACGGGTCCCTGTACTTCGGGTCTAACCCGGCTTCAACCAGGTCGTCGCTCGATAGGCTCGTAAGGACCGTCACGCCGAGGACTTTAGTCTTTTTGCCGCTTCCCTCGGCCACGGCCTTCATAAGGGCGCTCCCTCCCTCGGCATGGACAGTAACGAACTCCACCCCAAGGGCGGAGGCCGACCTTATCGCGCCCTTGACGGTCTCCGGTATGTCGTGGAACTTCATGTCGAGGAAGATGCCCGCGCCGGTAATCTTTTTTACGGCCTCGACGGCCCTTGGGCCGTTCCTCACGAACAGCTCGAGGCCGATCTTGAAGACCCCGACGTCGTCTTTCAGAAGCCCGACGAATTCCAACGCCTTATCGAGTTCCGGAAGATCGAGCGGGAAGATTATCCTGTCTTTCGGGTGAGCCATGAAGTGGGTTTACGGGCTTTCGATATCGGATTTTTTTGGAGTCAGGGTTTTAGCGCGTCGCGGGGAGCGGAGGAATCCGTCTTTTAAAAATCTGATTCAGCGCCCTGCCACATAGCTTTTGCGCGCTGCCGTGCGCTTCGGGCCAAGGGGTTCACCGCGCTTACCGCCCCTTCCCCGTTCGCTCCGCCGCTCAGGCCGCTCGCCACGAAGACGGCTCGCGTCTTTCTCCACCGTTCGCTTAATAAGGAGATCAGCCTCGATTAAGCTCAGCCCTGTGCGCTGTTCACCCCTAACCCATCGGTTTATTAAAGACAATACAAAAAGATTAACGATGTTACGGCACAGCCCCTTCGTAAAGATAAGTTTTTACTTTTCGATCGCTAAAAGACCGGCTTCTGTTGCTGCTGTGCGGCCTTTTTGGCGGCCGCCTCTTTAATCTTCTGTTCCTTCCTGTAGAGTTCCAGAAAGTCGGTCTTGGTGAAGAGCGCGTCGAATTTGACTTTAGCCTGGTTCTGGATGTTTTCCTTGCCGCCCTCTTCCCTGTCTACGAGCGCGAGCACCCTTCTTACCTGATAGCCGAATTCCCTCGCTTTCTGAACCGCGACTATGGCCGACGCCCCGGTGGTCACGACGTCCTCGACGACGCACACCCACGCCCCGGGCTTGAGGTTGCCTTCGATCCATCTCTCGGTGCCGTGCTTCTTCGGCTCTTTTCTCACGATGAACACGTCGAGGGGCTTGCCGTTCATGGTGCTTACGAGGGCCGTGGCGTAGGCTATGGGATCGGCCCCGAGGGTCATGCCCCCGATACCGTCTATCGGCTCGAGCTTGAGCTCCTGAAAAAAGGCAAATCCGACTCCCTCCATGCCCTCGGCCGAGAGGACGGTCTTTTTGGCGTCGATGTAGACGTCGCTTTTCTGGCCGCTCGAAAGAGTAAACCCCTTTTCCGCGTCAAAGATGAACGACCTCGTGTACAATGTTTCGAGAAGAGACTTTTTGTAATCCTGATCCATTACCTGATAATCAAGCGACATTTGCGTGAACCTCCTCTTGCGGGAACTGAATAGGATTGTTACGCATATTTTATCCTTTCCGCGGATTCCCTTCAAGGCCAATTTTTATGAACCCCGGCGGCAACGGGCCGCAGGGTAATCGGCCCCGAAAAGATTAAAATCGATTTTGTCCGGCAGGCCGAATGAAAAGAGCGCGCAGGAGTTGTTGCGCGCCCTTTTTGCTCTCAGGATTTTCCGGCCGGATATTTGAGGACGACGGCCTTTTTCGACCTTGCGGCGTTCAACTCGTCCATCAGTATCTCGAACCTCTTTTCGCCGCTGAGCCAGGCATGGGCCACGCCTTCGTCCATGCCGCCCGTCAGCCACTTGAGTATATACCGGCTTCTTTCCTCGCGCGAACGGCCGTCAAGCCTGTCCGAAGCGAACCCCATCATTTGGACTCAGGCACGGTCACGGGCTCGATGTAGTTGAATATCCTGTTCTCGTAATTCCTGAAAGTCATCTTGCCCTTTGCCTGCGATAGAAGATACGTCGGCGCGACCGGGATTTTTCCGCCGCCGCCCGGCGCGTCCACGACGAACGTCGGCACTGCGTTGACCCCGATCTGCCGCGCCCAGTGCAGCGCATCAAGCACCTGCTGCTGGTAACGGCGGTCCTCCAGTGCCTCGCGCAGCGGCTCTACCGCGACGCCTGATTCGCCCGCCACGCGCAGGAGGACATCCGCCTTCGCGACGTCCTCGAGGTCTGTGAAGTACGCCTTGAACATCGCCCGGTGGAACGCCCAGGCGATCTCCG
>JAKAIQ010000250.1 GCA_021825035.1 Deltaproteobacteria bacterium
CGGCGATTCACATATAAAAAACGCTCAGCCTTTTGTAGTTGAGTATTCCAGGGGCGGGATCGCCGTTGCGCACAACGGCAACCTCGTTAACGCAGCGGTCCTTAGGGCCGAGTTCGAGGCTTATGGTTCTATATTCCAGTCGAGCATGGATACAGAGATCATCGTCCATCTGATAGCTTCGAGCAAGGAGAATTCGCTTGTAAACAGGGTGACTTCCGCGCTTAAGAGGGTACAGGGCTCTTATTCGCTTTTGTTCCTCACGGAAGACACCATGATAGCTGCGCGCGACCCATTCGGCTTCAGGCCGCTGTCGCTGGGAAGGCTCAAGGGGGCGTGGGTTGTCGCTTCGGAGACATGCGCATTTGACCTTATAGAGGCCGATTACGTAAGAGAAATAGAGCCGGGCGAGATACTCGTCATAAAACAGGACAAGATAGCATCCTACAGGCCTTTTCCAAGGATGCCGTATAAACCATGCGTATTTGAATTCATATACTTCGCCCGGCCCGATTCTGCCATTTTTGGGACAAATGTCTACGCTGTGAGAAAAAAACTCGGGGCGAGGCTTGCGCAGGAACATCCGGTTAAGGCTGACATCGTCGTGCCTGTGCCGGACTCGGGCGTTCCGGCGGCCGTAGGGTACGCGCAAGCATCCGGCATACCTTTTGAGTTGGGAATAGTAAGGAACCATTACGTAGGAAGGACTTTTATTGAGCCGAAGGACGCGATAAGGCATTTCGGTGTAAAAATAAAGCTCAACGCGATAAGGGACATGATACATGGCAAGAGGGTTGTTGTAATAGACGATTCGATAGTAAGGGGCACTACCAGCCGCAAGATCATAAAGATGATACGGTGCGCGGGGGCGAAGGAAGTCCATATGAGGATTAGCTCTCCTGCCACGATCTGTCCATGCTATTACGGTATCGACACGCCGGACAGCAAAGAACTTATAGCCGCGGCGCAGGGCGTGGAGGAGATAAACGATTATATTACCTCGGATACGCTAGGGTATCTGAGCATAGAGGGGATGTACAGCGCCGTAAGCGAAGCCGGAGGGAGTTTTTGCGATGCGTGTTTTACCGGCAAATATCCTATAGATATTTGCGAGCATGCATCGGACCAGCTGGCCCTTTTTAAATGAACGATAGAAAAATCCGGCGCAGGATGAAGCGCTGATGGAAATCCGATCCGGACGTCTCGTCCGGCGAGTCACCTTGTTAAGCCAGGGAGGAGGATGTGAGGAGGTTTGCCAGTTCGGTAATCCTGTTTTTTTCAGTTTTGACGCTACTGATATTCCCGGCATTGTCCGCTTACTCCACCGAACCGGCGCCTGCTTCTGCGCCAAAGCCTGACAGCATACAAAGGCAGCTTGAACAGCAAGATTTAAAAGATGAGCCCGTAAAGAAAGAAACTCTCGAGCAAAAATACGAGAGGATCAGAAAAAAACTTCCTCCGATTCATATGGTTCTCGTTAAGGGCGGATGCTTCCAGATGGGAGATTGGACCGAGGAGGGCGATGAGGACGAAAGGCCGGCCCATGAAGTGTGCGTTTCCGACTTTTACATCGCAGATACTGTCGTAACCCGCGGTCTTTACTATACGGTCATGGACCTGCGCGAGCCTCCGAAGGACCCCGACAAGCCGGTGACATTCGTAAACTACGTGCAGGCATTAAGATTCATAGGCGCCCTGAACGCCATTACCAAGGGCTTTTACAGACTGCCGACCGAGGCTGAATGGGAATATGCCGCGAGAAACCGCGGGAAGAATGAAATATGGCCTGGGCTCGACAACGAGGCGGAACTTAAGGACTACGCGTGGTTCGCCGATAATTCGAATAACGAGGTGCATCCGGTAAAGCAGAAAAAACCCAACGCTTTGGGACTTTATGACATGGCCGGAAACGTATGGCAGTGGACGGAAGATTTCTTTGGATTCGATTTCTACAAGAAAAGCCCGAAACGGGACCCCCTTAACGATGGTTTCTCGCAGTGGCGCACAATCCGTGGCGGATCGGCTGTTGATAACGCTTTTAAGTTGCGGACCACATACAGATATGCGCTAGAACCCGCCTTTAAATCAAGTACTTTGGGGTTTCGTATCGCCGAATGATTTTGGCGGGATAGAATTTATATGACGAGTTCACAGGCCCATACGAAAACGAAAATAACTGCCCGGGCTTTTAAGGCTCTGGTGCCCGGCATATTTCTTGTCGTTGCTTTGCTTGCCTTTTCCTCTGGATGCGCATCGAAGAGGGCGCTCGTAAGGTCTGATTACAACGACTCTCTCGATAAGTGGACAAGGAGCATAAAGATATATGACGGCCTCGCCTCTCGGCTTTTTATCGGCGCGACATACGAAACTCTTTCTTTCAGGAGAGCGTACGTGGAACGTTACGCGGTGGACTATGCGCTCGAAGATACTTACAAAAAAGAAATGCTTGAAAGGGAAAAGGAGCAGGAAGAAAAATATAACGAGTTTTTTGTCAGCGCGTTCACGCCGGTGGAAAGCTGGAATGATCTGGATCATCGCAACCCTGTATGGAAACTGTATCTCGAGGATAGCGCCGGAAGCAGGGTTACTCCCATTTCGATTACGAGGGTCGACGCCTCGGACCCGCGCGTCAGGGAATTCTTCCCGTACCTTGATCTGTGGAGTTATGGCTATGACGTAAAGTTTCCGAAGTATTCGGACACGGGCATGGAGATACCCGGCAAGAACGCTAAATTCCTGAAACTCATAGTTACCGGCATACTCGGAACCGGGGAGCTTGAATGGCGGCTTAAGTGACGCTTGCCCCGGCTGGACCATGCGCCTGGCTGTCTCATTGTTTTTATTCTTGCAATGGCAATAATATTGTGATAGAAATCAAAGATTAAATACACACGCGCAACAGGATTGGATCGGATGTTGTCCGTAATGCTGGATTCCGGATCTGTACCTGCGCGGAGGTGAAAACAAGGGGAGGGAAAATGGCATATCTTACAATGAAACAGCTTCTTGAGTCAGGCGTACACTTCGGCCATCAGACGAAGAGATGGAACCCGAAGATGAAGCCGTACATTTATGGGGCGAGGAACGGGATCTACATCATAGATCTTCAGCAAACCGTGAAGCTCTTTAAAGAC
>JAKAIQ010000025.1 GCA_021825035.1 Deltaproteobacteria bacterium
CCTCCTCCGGAAGGCCGGGCGTCACGGCCATGGTCTTATACTCCCTGAGGGTCACGGAGCCGGGCTTAGACCCTTTCTTCCTGACGTTTTTAGCCTCCGTATAAACGACCTCCGCCTTCGTCTCCCCCCGGCTCTTGCTGTACCAGGCGGCGATACGGGCGGCCTCCCTGACGGTCGCGTCCGTAAGCCTGTTTTTCATCCCTGCCGATTTGACGAGCACGTGCGAGCCGGGCACTGATGCGGCGTGGAGCCAGACGTCGCCTTCCTTCGCGTACTTCCTTACTATGAGGTCGTTTCCGAGCCCGCTCTTGCCGCAGAGTATCTCGAAGCCCTCGCTGGAAGTAAACCTCCTTATCGGCTCGGCCCTGACCTCAGCGGACGCTTTGCCGGATTCCGGGGCCTTTCTCAGATATTTACCGGCGACAAGCTCGGTTTCGATGTCGCGGAGGTCTTCGATAGTCCCAGCGGCCTCAAGCTCGTATAAAAGCGAGCCGATGTAGCTGATCTCCTCCTCTACCAGCGGTATCCGGTCTTTAAGGAGGCTTAACGCCACTTTCGCCTTTTTGGCCCTTTTGAAATACCTGTCCGCGTTCTCCTTCGGCCCGAGCTTCTCGTCGAGGCGGACTATGACCGTCTCTGGCGGGACCTTGGTGTAGTCGGTTGCCGCGGCCTCTCTTGCGCCTCTTTCTATGGCCCGCAGATTCGCGACAAGAAGCTCGCCGAGCTTTCCATGCTCACGTTCGGCCTCGGCGCGTTTTCTGTCGCCGATGAGGTTGGCGAGCTTCCTCTCGGCCTTTTTATGCGCCTCGTTCACGGCCCTCCTCAGCGTTGCCCTGAGCGAAGTCAGCGCGTCCGCGTAAGCGAGGGCAGAATAATGCCTGAACGCCGCCCCGTTCCACGAGCCGTCGCCCTTCCCGACCCCTTCCTCAGCCTCTTTTACATCGGCCTTCGGCAAGGGAGTCAGCGATACCCCGGGCATTACCGCCCTGACCGAGCTTCCAGGCGGGAAATAGCGGATGGCGTCGAGGACGACCCTTTTTTCATCAATAAGTATTATATTCGAGGATTTGCCCGTAAGCTCGCAGACGAGGGCAAGGGTGGAAACCGTCGAATCCGTCTTTTTTTTAAGGATGACGCTCGCTATCCTCTCGCCCCCGGCGTGCGTAATGCCTTCTATGAGGGCGTTCGTTATCCGGCTCCGGAGGAAGGCGCAGAAACGGAGCGGGGCCGGGGGGTTGGTTATGTCATAATCACCGGTTAAAAGGTGCATCCTCGGGAATTTCGGCTCCGCGGATATCAAAAGCCTCTCTTCCTTCCCCCTCGCGAAAATCTTTAATACTATGACCCTTTCCGACGGCTGGTGGATCTTCGAGACTATGCCGCCTCTCAAGAGATCATTAAGCTCGGCAACGACATTTCCGAGAAGTTTGGGGCCCATAATCGAAGGATTATAGCATAAATGACGCAATCAAATCCGCGATAAGTTTCATCTTTTGAAAATCTGATGGGCCAAGGGTGAACAGCGCATAAGGATGGAGGACGGGCGAGCGAGCCGAGGAAGAAAGCCGCGAGCCGTCTTTTCGGTAAGCGCAACTGAGCGGCCGGTCCCCATTGAGGCCGCGGCGGACAAATACATGATGCGGCGGTCTTGACACCGGCACTGCGCGCGCCTATATTACTGATGAGCCTCGCAGGAGCTATGCTTTCACAAAAATGAGGAGGGATTTCGGCTTAAGAACTTGAAAAACATGAGGATTCCCCAAAATTGACAACTCGGGTAAAACGGATTATAGTAAATTCCATAGGAGGATAGGAAAATGGGCAAGATAATCGGCATAGACCTCGGCACGACCAACTCGGTGGTGGCCGTGATGGAGGGCGGAGAGCCGAAGGTTATCGTGAATGAAGAGGGCAGCCGCATAACCCCTTCGGTCGTGGCTTTTTCTAAGGACAGGGAGGTTCTGGTCGGGCAGGTCGCCAAACGGCAGGCCATAACGAACCCGGAGAATACGGTGTATTCCATAAAGAGGTTCATGGGCCGCAACGCCGACGAGGTGAGCGAAGAGATGAAGCTCGTGCCGTACCCGGTCGTAAGCAGCCAGGGAAGGGCGGCGGTCAGGTCGAGCAACATGGGCAAGGACTTTCTCCCCCCGGAGATATCGGCCATGATACTCCAGAAGCTCAAGAGGTCGGCGGAGGCGTATCTCGGCGAGCCGGTGACCGAGGCCGTCATAACCGTCCCGGCCTATTTCAACGACGCGCAGCGCCAGGCCACGAAAGACGCCGGGAAGATCGCCGGGCTTGACGTAAAGAGGATAATAAACGAGCCGACGGCGTCATCGCTCGCCTACGGGCTCGACAAGAAGAAAAACGAGGTGATAGCCGTCTACGACTTCGGCGGCGGAACATTCGACATCTCGATACTCGAGGTCGGGGACGGCGTCTTCGAGGTCAAATCGACCAACGGCGACACCCATCTCGGAGGGGACAACTTCGACCAGCGCATCATAGAGTGGCTCGTCTCCGAGTTCAAGAGGGAGAACGGGATCGACCTTTCAAAGGACAGGATGGCGCTCCAGAGGCTCAAGGAGGCGGGCGAGAAGGCCAAGATAGAGCTTTCGTCAACCATGGAGACCGAGATAAACCTGCCGTTCATAACTGCGGACGCGACCGGCCCCAAGCACCTCGTCATGAGGCTTTCCAGGGCGAAGCTCGAACAGCTCGTGGCTGAGCTCGTGGAAAGGAGCAGGAAACCCTGCGAGCAGGCCTTGAAGGACGCCGGGCTCAGCGCCTCGGCCATAAACGAGGTCGTGCTTGTGGGCGGCATGACGAGGATGCCCGCGATACAGAAGCTGGTCAAGGATTTCTTCGGCAGGGAGCCGCACAAGGGCGTGAACCCCGACGAGGTCGTTGCCGTGGGCGCGGCCATACAGGGCGGGGTGCTTGCCGGGGAAGTAAAAGAAGTGGTGCTCCTCGACGTGACGCCCCTCTCGCTGGGCGTGGAAACGCTCGGCGGCGTGATGACCACGCTCATACCGCGCAACACCACCATACCCACGAGGAAGAAAGAGACGTTCACGACCGCCGCGGACAGCCAGACGCAGGTCGAGATACACGTGCTTCAGGGAGAGAGGCCGATGGCAGGCGGCAACAGGTCGCTCGGCAGGTTCCATCTCGTGGGAATACCCCCGGCGCCGAGGGGCATACCCCAGATAGAGGTCGCGTTCGATATCGACGCCAACGGCATTCTGAACGTCTCGGCCAAGGACCTCGCCACGAACAAGGAGCAGAAGATAACCATCACCGCGTCGAGCGGCCTTGTGAAGGATGAAGTCGAAAAAATGGTAAAGGAGGCCGAGGGGCACGCCGATGAGGATAAGAAGAGGAAAGACCTCATCGAGACGAGGAACCAGCTCGACAGCCTCATATACTCGACCGAGAAGCTCGTGAACGAGAATCGCGCGAAGCTCCCGGAGGCCGACGTAAAGGCGATAGAAGAGGCCGTGGCCGAGGCGAAAAAGTCGCTCGATTCCGGGGATCAGGAAGCGCTCAAGGCGGCCATGGGAAAGATAACATCGGCGTCCCATAAGGTCGCGGAACTGCTCTATCAGACCGCCACGGCATCCGCCGGGGCCGGAGGGGCCGGGGCTAAAGAGGCCGGCAAAGAGGGTGACGTCGTTGAAGCGGAGGTGGTGGATGACAAGAAGTGATCATCCGCCCCATGCGGCCCGGAAGATGCTTTTCCACGATACAGAGATGTTTTCAGGGGAGATATAGAGGAGGGGGCCGCGCCTGTCGGCGCGCGCACGATATACGGCGACGATAAAGCCGCGTATTCCGGGGGCCGCTTTAACCGGAAGAAGGCGCATCGCCCGTATCGCGCTGACCTCGAAAGAGCGCGCCCCTCTTCCAATCCCGCGCGTAAAACCCTTTTTGTCCGCACCCTGAAAATGCATCGCGAGCGCATTCCCCGCCGATTGTTGCGGGGGCAAGCGAGCGAATAGAAATCGTTTCTTTACATTTGGAAGATTCCCCGCGGCAAGCCGCGGGGAGCTTCCAAAAACTCTCCAGGCAATATCGCTCCCCGTCCGTTTCGTGAAAACATCTATCATGCTTGCCGGTTAGGAAAATGGCCAGAGACTATTACCAGATACTCGGCGTGGCGAGAGGCGCGACCGAAGATGAGATAAAAAAGGCTTATCGGGGCCTCGCGAGGAAGTACCATCCCGACCTGCACCCGGAGAAGAGGGCCGAGATGGAGGCGAAGTTCAAGGAGATAAACGAGGCCTACGGCGTCCTTTCCGACCCGAAGAAACGCGAGACCTACGACCTCACCGGCCAGTACACCGCCGAGCCGGGCGCGGCTCCGGGCGGCTGGCCGCCGGAAGGCTTCGAGGGGTTCGGCGGTCCGGGAGGCTTCGATGACATCTTCAGCGAGGTCTTCGGAGGGAGGGGGAGAAAATGGGCGCAGAGGGGGGCAGACCTCGAAACCAGGCTTGAGCTCGACTTCATGCACGCGGTCAAGGGCGCCGAGGTGAAGATAACCGTCCGCAGAAAGGCGGGGACAGAGACGCTCAACGTCAAGATACCGCCGGGGGTAAAATCCGGCTCCAGGGTGAGGATATCCGGCAAGGGAGAGGAGGGGGCGGGCGGGCCTCCCGGAGACCTCTACATAGAGACCGCCGTAAGACCGCACCCTTATTTCAGGAGAGAGGACAACGACATATACGTGGACGTGCCGGTTACGGTGAAAGAGGCGTGCCTCGGAGCCGAGGTGCAGGTGCCTACCATAGACGGGATTACGTCCATAAAAGTGCCACCAGGCACGCAGGGAGGCCAGAGGCTGAGGATCAGGGGGAAAGGCGTCTATGACACCCACGGGCTTTCCCGCGGGGATGAGTATATAATAATAAACGTAACCGTTCCCAAAAAGGCCGACAAAAAAACAAGGGAGCTCGTCGAAAAGCTCGACGAAACAAATCCCTATGAACCGCGAAAAGGATTGTGGTAGAATAGTATAGGTTTTAGCGGCATATAAGCGTTAAAAAGGGCCTGTCGCAAGGCCCAAAGCGGGCATCATCGTAAGGTCTTTAAGAGGTAGAACATGATAGAGCTCGATGACATAAAAGAGAAGCTTTCGCCGGGGGCGCGCAAGGTTCTTGAGGCCGCGGTGGAGGAGAGCAAGGCGCGGCAGCATTATTATCTCGGCGTCGAGCATCTCTTTTTGGCGTTCGCCAAGGTGGAGGAACGGTTTTTCAGGGAAGTGATGGAAGACCTCAACCTCGACGTTTACCATGTAATAAACTTCCTTAACGAGCACCTTAATGTCTCCCGTCAATACATCGGGCTGGGCCTGAAGATACCGCCTGCCACGCGCAACGTCTTCAGGCTGGCCCGCGAAGAGGCTCAGAGGTGGGGCAGGGAAGAGCTGGATTCGACCGACATATTCATCGCCATATTCCAGGAGAATCACAGCCTTCCGGCCAAGGTATTCCGCAGTTTTGGCCTTGACCCCGATTACGTGATGCGGAGGATCACCTTAAAAGTAAGGAGCAGGGAAGAGATGGAAGAGGAGCTCAAGAAGAAATACGAACTCCCCCCGAATCTCAAACACTTTGCGGTCAATCTCAACAGGCTCGCAAGGTTCGACAAGCTTCCGGTGATAATAGGCAGGGAAGCCGAGATAGAACAGGTCATGGAGATACTCTGCCACGTTGACCGCTCCAACTCCGTCATGATAATCGGAGAGCCGGGGGTCGGCAAGACCGCGGTCGTCGAAGGACTTGCGAGGAGGATAGAGCTTGAGCCGAGGAAGGTCCCGAAGAGGCTTCGCGACAAGCAGATCGTGAACCTCCAGATGAACTCCATCGTAGCCGGAACCATATTCAGGGGGATGTTCGAGGACAGGATAGAGAAGATAATAAAGGAGATAAAGGACAAGAAGAACATAATATTCTTCATAGACGAGGCCCATACGCTCATAGGGGCCGGCAGCGCCATGGGCGTGCCGTCGGACGCGGCCAATATCTTCAAGTCCACCCTTTCGAGGGGAGAGGTGCAGATAATCGGCGCGACCACGCTCTCGGAGTACAAGGAGTTCATAGCCGAGGACGAGGCGCTCGCCAGAAGGTTCAGGCTCGTCAACGTCGCGGAGCCGGACGTGGACCAGACCCGGAAGATACTCTACGGTATCAGGCCGCGCCTTGAGAAGAACTACTCCGTCCGGATAACGGACGACGCCATAGAGACCTCGCTCGACATGAGCACCCGCTATATGAGGAGCCTGAAGATGCCGGACAAGGTCATCGGGTGGCTCGATACCGCCTGCGTCAAGGTCGAGATAAACAGGCCTTCCGAGGCCGTGAAGCCCGACGACGTCATCGAGGTCATCTCGCAGGACACCAAGATACCGAGGGACATGATATTCAGGGACACGAACGCGAGGTTCAGGGAGATGGAGAAGGCGCTCTCCAGGAGGGTCATCGGCCAGAAGGAGGCCATAAACGCCCTTTCAAAGAGGCTAAGGCTCAACAAGGGGCCGCTGAAGGAGAACTTCTCGCGCCCGGACGGCGTTCTTTTGTTCCTCGGCCCGACCGGGGTGGGAAAGACCGAGCTCGCCAAGTCCCTGGCCGAATTCCTCTTCGGCGACGACAGGAAGATGATCCGGGTAGACATGAGCGAGTACAGGGACTCGGCCGTGGCGGTGGACAAGCTCATAGGCATGCCCCGCGGCATAGTCGGCTCGGAGCGGGGAGGGCTCCTTACCAACCCGGTGCGCGAGAACCCCTATTCCGTAGTGCTCCTCGACGAGGTCGAGAAGGCCCATCCGTTCGTCCTCAACCTCTTCTTGCAGGTCTTCGACGAGGGCTGGCTCACGGACGGGAGGGGCAAGCGGGTGTATTTCAGCGACACGGTCATCATCATGACCAGCAACCTCGGGGCCGACATTTTCAAGAAGTATGTGAAGCCCCTTGGCTTCCTGCCCGAAGGGCAGAATACCGGCTCTCTCAAGCGGGACATAATGAGGGACGTGGAGAACACCTTCTCGCCGGAGTTCCTGAACCGCATAGACGACATAATCGTGTTCTCGCCCCTGACAATGGAAGAGGTCATGGCGCTCACGAATATGTATCTTGACAGGATCAAGGAACATATGGAAGAATACGGCAAGCACATGGCCGTAACCGGCCGGGCCGTCGAGAGGCTCGTCGAGAAGGGCTACAGCGAGAAGTACGGGGCAAGGTTCCTTAAAAGGCACGTGGACGAGATGGTCAAGGTGCCTGTCACGCTCAAGTGGAAAGAAGGAGACTTCTTCAAGGTCGATCTGAGGGACGGCGAAGTGGCCGTTGAATCTTCCATGGTAAGTGAGCCCGCGATGGTATGATAAAAAAGATACTCGTACCGCAGGACGGCTCCGAGTTCGGAAAATCGGCGCTCGACTGGGGCATCTATCTTGCCGGAAAGTTCGACGCCGGCCTCATCGGGATACACGTCATCGACATAGTGTCCCTTGAAGGGCCGTTTCTCCACGACATATCCGGTTCCCTCGGCTTCGAGCCTTTTCTCAACTTCTCGACGAAGATGAGGGAGGTGCTCGAGGCGAGAGGGAAGACCATCCTCTCGGCCTTTGAGGAGGAGTGCGAGAACGCCGGAATAAGGCACGAGAGGAGCCTGCCGGTCGGCGTCATCCCGAACGAGATATGCGAGAAGGCCAATCTCGCCGACCTCGTCATACTCGGCAAGCGCGGCGTGAACGCGATGTTCGAGTACGGGCTCCTCGGCTCCACCACCGAAAGCGTATTGAGGCGGTCCCCGAAGCCGGTATTCGTCGTGGCGGAGCGGTTCGCCGAGCCCGCAAGCCCGATGCTCGCCTATGACGGCAGCCCGAACGCGGGCAAGGCGATGCACTCGGCCGCTGAGTGGATAAAGACCCTGGGGCTTCCCCTGACTGTCGTAAACGTGAGCAGGGAGGCCGAAGGCGCGGCGTTGAAGGACGCCGAGAACTACCTTAAACCATACGGCATACAGGCGGACTTCGTTCAGCTCTCCGGCGACCCGCCTCTGGCCATCGAGAAATATTACAGGGAGAACGGGCGCGACCTTCTCTTCATGGGAACCTCGCACCATTCGAGGATAGTCGAGATGGTCCTCGGCTCGACTACGGAGCATGTGATGAGGAACGTCGCGGGCCCCTTCTTCCTCGAGAGATAGACCGGCTCGGACAGGGACATTCATTGGCGGCAGGCCTCGGCCTGCCCTTTTTTTTGGTATAATGGCGAGGCGCGCCGGACAACGGCTTTTTTTGCTTGCCTTCTTTTTCGAGAAAAAGAAGTTAATGCGGTTGACTTGCCTTTTCACCATGTGCTAACTTCCTTGATGCCAGGCCCGGCGGCCTGCCCGTTTGACGGATCTTATCGCGCGCGATGAAAAGAGGACTTCTCAAGACCGAGGCCGTTATACTCAATTCGCACGATTTCGGGGAATCCGACAGGATAATCTCGTTCTATACCCGCGGCCACGGCAGGATGTCGGGCATAGCAAAGGGCGCGAGGCGGTCGAGGAAGAGGTTCGTGGGGAACCTCGACGTCCTTTCGCACATAACGCTCATATTTTTCAGGAGCGGGAAGAGCGATCTCGTCAGGGTCGAGGACGCCGCGCTCATCGAGGGGTTCGCGGGCCTCAAATCCGGGATAGAGAGGCTCTCGGAGGCGTGCTATCTTCTCGAGCTCGTATCGGAGATGACGGCTGAAGGCCAGGCCATGCCCAGCGTATTCGAGATGCTTCTGGAGTTCATCGGCATGCTCGACGCCGGAGGGGAGACGTCCGTCATCATGCGGGCCTTCGAGGCAAAGCTCCTTTCCGTTCTCGGATACCGGCCCTGTCTCGATGTTTGCGTGGCCTGCAAGAAGGATTACGGGCAGGCGGAGCGGCTTTTCTTCAGCTCCGAAAAAGGCGGTGCCGTCTGCGCGGGGTGCGCGCAGGGCGAATGCGGCCTCATCGAGATTACGGCCGGGACGGCCAGGTTCCTTGCCGCCGCCGAGCGGATCGAGGCGGCGAAACTCGTGCGGCTCAAGCCTGCGCAAGCCTTTCTTGACGAGAGCGAAAGGCTTCTCTACGACTTCATAAGGCGTCAGACGGGCAGGGAGCTGAAGACCAAAAAATTCATCGGCAAGCTCCGTAATTTCCAGGCCGCCGGAGGCCGCTAAACGCCGCCTTTCCCGGAAAAGGGCGGGCAGGCGCGGACTTCATGCCGCCAGCCCTGCCGCGGCAGGCGGATTGGAGCGCGCCTGCGGCGCATATTCTGGACGAAGAAATCCGGTTTGACCTCCGGATTTTTTTTATGTAAAATCATTTTATTTGCCCTCCGTCAGGCGCTCGCAGAAACAAAAGCCGCGTCTTAACCGACGGACGGGCTCGCGGCCCGAGGCCTTTCCGGCTCATGGCCATGGGGGGATATGTATTTTCAGGACGTGATATTGAACCTTCAGAAGTTCTGGGCCGCGCGCGGGTGCGTCCTCCAGCAGCCCTACGACATAGAGAATGGCGCCGGGACGTTCCATCCGGCCACTTTCCTGAGGGTCCTCGGCCCGGAGCCGTGGAAGGCCGCCTATGTCGAGCCTTCACGCCGTCCGACGGACGGGAGATACGGCGAGAACCCGAACAGGCTCCAGCACTATTATCAGTTCCAGGTGATACTCAAGCCATCGCCTGACGACATTCAGGACCTATATCTCAAAAGCCTCGAGTCCCTCGGCATAAATCCCCTTGAGCACGACATAAGGTTCGTCGAGGACGACTGGGAATCCCCGACGCTCGGGGCGTGGGGTCTCGGCTGGGAGGTGTGGCTCGACGGCATGGAGATAACGCAGTTCACGTACTTCCAGCAGGCGGGCGGCATAGACTTGAAGCCCGTGTCCGGCGAGATAACCTACGGCCTTGAGCGCATAACCATGTATTTGCAGGGCGTGGACAGCGTCTTCGACATAGAGTGGACGAAGGGCGTGACCTACGGGGACGTTCACCTGAGGGGCGAGATGGAGTACTCTCGATACAACTTCGAGGAGGCCGACACCGATATGCTCCTCAAGCTCTTCGACATGCATGAAAAGGAATCCAAAAGGCTTCTGGAAAAGGGGCTCGTGCTGCCGGCCTACGACTGTTGCCTCAAATGCTCGCATGCCTTCAACATGCTCGACGCGCGCGGCGCGATAAGCGTCGCCGAAAGGACGGGGTTCATAGGGAGGGTACGGGCGCTTTCACGCGGCTGCGCCGAGGGTTATCTCAAGGTGAGGGAAGCGCTCGGCTTCCCGCTCTTGAAGGGGCGGCGAACTCAGGGCGCATGAGCGTCCGCGGCATGGCCGTCCGCCTTTCGGACGGCGCATGATGACGGCCCGTCGCGCCCGACGATGAATTTTCAGGGCCGGCTTCCGGGGAAATGCTTCCTCATATCTTCTTTATCCATCTTTAAACGACGGAGGCGATCGCCGCATGCCGCTTTTCGGAGAAATATTCCTGAGCGAGTTCGTCGGGAAGTCCCTTCTCGACCCGAAGGGGGAGTCCTGCGGCAGGGTGAGGGACGTCATCGCCGTCAAGGGAGACCCTCTGCCGAGGATAGCCGCCATCATAGTGGAGCTTAAAAGGCAGCTCTACAGGGTCGAATGGGAGGAGATAAATCTCCTCAACAGGAAGATAATCTCCACCTATCTGAACGCCGGCTCCCTCGCTCCTTACGCCATCAACGACTACGACCTTCTTCTCGTAAGGGACGTCCTCGACAAGCAGATAGTCGACGCGAACGGCGCGAAGGTCGTCCGGGTGAACGACATAAAGCTCGAGGGCTACAACGGCGAGGCCGCGCTTGTGGCCGTCGATATGGGCATAAGGGGGATACTCCGGAGGCTCAACAGCGAAAGAAGGGCCGAGAGGCTCCTCAGGCTGTTCCAGATGACCCTGCCGTACAACCTCCTGAGCTGGGACTACATCCAGCCGCTCAAGCCGAAGCTCAAGACCATAGCCCTCACCGTGCCGAGGAAGCTCATATCCGACCTCCATCCGGCCGACATCGCGGAGATAATAAGCCGGGTGCCGAGGGACGAGGGGGCCAACTTCCTCAAAGACCTCGACGTCGAGACCGCCGCCGAGACGCTTTCGGAGCTGAAGCCGGAGGTGCAGGCGGACATGATAAGCTCCATGGAGGCCTCGAAGGCCGCGGACATACTCGAAGAGATGTCCCCGGACAAGGCCGCGGACGTCCTCGGCGACCTGCCGGAGGAGAAGACGACCGAGCTCCTCGGGCACATAGAGAAGGAAGAGGCGCTCGACATAAAGGAGCTTTTGAGCCACGAGGAGGACACCGCCGGCGGGATCATGACGAACGAATTCATCGCGTATCCGCCGGATATAACCGTTAAAGAGTCGATAGAGCGGTTCAAGAAGGACGCCCTGGAGATAGAGTCCATCCATTACATATTCGTAATCGACGGCGAGGACAGGCTCGTGGGGGTGACCACGCTCAAGGGCATGCTGCTTGCAGACCCCTCCGCGAGGCTCTCGGACATAATGGAGACGAAGCTCATAACGGTCGCTCCGGGCGAGGACGAAATGACGGTGGCCGCCACCATCTCGAAGTACAATCTCGTTGCCGTGCCCGTCGTCGACGGCAAGGGAACGCTCCTCGGCATAGCGAAGATAGACGACGTCATCGACAGGATACTGCCGCCCGCGGCGAAGCGGGGAAGGAGGGCGCCGTGAGCAGGTGGAGGCGGCTTCTGATATTGCTTGCCGTAATAGGCCCCGGACTCATAACCGCCAACATCGATAACGACGCGGGCGGGATAGCGACGTATTCCATAGCCGGGGCGCAGTTCGGCTACTCGCTCCTCTGGACGATGATACCCGTCACCGTCGCCCTCATAGTGGTACAGGAGATGTCGGCCCGGATGGGCGTGGTGACCGGCAAGGGGCTCGCGGACCTGATAAGGGAGAACTACGGCATAAAGATAACGTTCTGGCTGATGGTCTTTCTGTTCCTGACCGACCTCGGGAACACCGCCGCCGAGTTCGCCGGGCTCGCGGCAAGCTCCGAGCTCTTCGGCATGAGCAAGTATGTCGCGGTTCCGCTCGGCGCGCTCTTCATATGGCTCATCGTCGTTAAAGGCTCGTACCGGGTATTCGAGAAAATCTTTCTTGTCGTATGCGCCGTATACCTCGTCTACATACCCGCGGCCATAATGGCGAAGCCCAGCTGGTCCGATGTAATGGTCCAGACGATAAAGCCCTCATTCCACTTCAATACAGCTTATATCACCATGTTCATAGGGGTCGTCGGGACGACGATAGCCCCATGGATGCAATTCTATCTTCAATCGGCGGTAGTCGAAAAAGGGGTCAGGAAGGGCCACTACTGGGCTTCGAGGATAGACGTCATCGCGGGCTGTTTCATGACCGACATAGTGGCGTTCTTCATAATAGTAGCCTGCGGGGCGACGCTCTTTAAATTGGGGATAAAGGTCGACAGCGCAGAGGCCGCGGCCAAGTCGCTCGCCCCGATAGCCGGAAAATACGCGTCGATCCTGTTTGCCGTGGGGCTCGCCAACGCCTCGCTCTTCTCGGCGTCCATACTGCCCCTGGCGACGGCGTACTACATATGCGAGGGCATGGGCTGGGAGGCGGGCGTAAACAAGACCTTCAAGAACGCGCCTCAGTTCATGTGGCTCTATACGATCCTCATAGCCGTGGGGGCGTTCATAGTCCTTTTCCCGAAAGTCCCGCTCATGTCGATAATGTGGGTCTCCCAGGTCATAAACGGCGTCATGCTCCCGTTCGTCCTGATATTCATGCTCCTTCTGATAAACAGGAAAGACCTCATGGGGGAGTACACGAACTCGAAGACCTTCGACAGGATCGCCTGGGCGACCACCGTCGTCATGATAACCCTGACGATAATGTTCGTCATTTCACTTTTCGTCAGTACTTAGAGACGTTCATCTCTTCCATCTTGCCGGTGACCATGTAGACGACCCGCTCGGCTATGTTGGTAACCCTGTCCGCCATCCTCTCGATGTTGTGGGCCGCCCATATGAGATATGTCGCGTCCTTTATGAGCTTAGGGTTTTCGACCATGAGGAGGATGAGCTCCCCGTAGATGCGGTCGTAGAGGGCATCTACCTCGTCGTCCTCGTTGCATATCCTGCGCGCCGTCTCCACGTCCCTGCCGAGGAACGCCTTCATGCAGCGCCGGAGCATCGAGAGGGCCTTGTCCGCCATGACCGGCATGTCCACGAGGGGCTTAACGAGCGGCTCGTCGCCTATCGATATGCTTATCTTAGCGATGCCTTCGGCGTGGTCGCCGATCCGTTCGAGGTCGGTTATTATATTGATGACCGCGGCGAGTATCCTCAGGTCGACCGCCATGGGCTGCTGCGTGGCGATGAGGCGTATGCACTTCTCCTCTATGTCGAACCGTTTTTTATTGATGAGCGCATCGTTTTTCACTATCTTCCTCGACGCCTCGATGTCGCGGCTCTTGAGCGCGGTTATCGACTCCGCGATGGCGGTCCCCACCATCGCGGCCATAAGCTCCAGATCGTCCTCGACATCCTTCAACGCCCTGTGATAAGCCTCGCGGGTCATCGTTCCTCCGGTTGAGGGATTTCCGGCGCGTTTCTCGCCGCCAATTCAATTTTGCAACGGATACGGATTTTACGCAAGGCTTTCTTTTCGCGCCATCCCTATCCGAACCTGCCGGTTATGTAATCTTCGGTCAATTTGTTCGACGGCGCGGTGAATATCTTCTGCGTCTGGTCGAACTCCACCACCTCGCCCATCATGAAAAAGCCCGTGTGCTCGGACACGCGCGCCGCCTGCTGCATGTTGTGCGTCACGATAACGACCGTATAGCGCTTTTTGAGGTCCGTCATGAGGTCTTCTATCTTGGCCGTGGCGACCGGGTCGAGGGCCGAGCACGGCTCGTCCATGAGGATCACCTCAGGCTCGACGGCCACGGCCCTCGCTATGCAGAGCCTCTGCTGCTGGCCGCCGGAAAGGGCGAGGGCCGGCTCGGAGAGCCTGTCCTTTATCTCGTCGAAAAGGGCGGAGTCCCTGAGCGCCTTCTCTACCCTTTCGGCCAGCAGGGACTTCTTCCTTACGCCGGTGAGCCGCAGGCCGAAGGCTATGTTCTCGTAGACCGACATGGGGAAGGGCGTGGGCTTCTGGAAGACCATGCCGACCTTGCTCCTGAGCTTGATCAAGTCGAGGCCCTTTTCCAGGATGTTCCTGTTGTCGAGGATTATCTCGCCCTCGTACCGGTTGCCGTGGTAGAGGTCGTGCATGCGGTTCAGGCAGCGCAGGAAAGTCGTCTTGCCGCACCCGGAAGGG